>JAFGGD010000042.1 GCA_016930695.1 Candidatus Eisenbacteria bacterium | reverse complement strand
GCTGCCTCCCGTAGGAGTCTGGGCCGTATCTCAGTCCCAGTGTGGCTGACCATCCTCTCAGACCAGCTACCCATCGTCGCCTTGGTGAGCCGTTACCTCACCAACAAGCTAATGGGACGCGGGACCATCCCCGAGCGGCAGGTTCCGAAGAATCCCCACCTTTACTCCGGACCACATGCGAGGTCCGGGACACATTCGGTATTAGCACCCCGTTGGGAGTGTTATCCCCAACTCGAGGGCAGGTTCCCCACGCGTTACTCACCCGTTCGCCACTCTACTAAGGCGCTGCTTCACCCGAAGGATCCACAGCATCCCGTTCTCGTTCGACTTGCATGCCTAATCCACGCCGCCAGCGTTCGTTCTGAGCCAGGATCAAACTCTTCGTTGTCGGAAATTACGTTTGATGCAAAGGACTACTGACGTAACTTCTTGTGTGTTGGACGACGAGGCTTGCGCCCCATCTTCCGGACACGCCAAGCTTGATGAAACGGATGCACTATTCTGTTTTCAAAGAACCGATTTGATTGCCAAAGGGTAATTTAGCACCCCGAAAGGACACCGTCAAGTGCGGTCTTGGCAAGCCAGAGAACTCTACACTGACCCATCGGGTGGAGTCAACACACTTTTTAGCTTTTTTTTACTTTTTTTCGGCCCGCGGCGTCACACTATAACCCATTGCACAATTGATCGTTACGCAAAACCGACACCGGGGATTCCCCTTGACCCCCCGGGAACCCGGGGCTAGATTGAGAGGGTTCCACAGGAAACCCGGAGGATTCGCCCGTGCCCTTCTCCAGCAACCGCCTCGCCATCTTTCTGTTGGTCCTCGTCTGCCTAACCGCAGGCGCGGGAGCGGGTTTCGTCCGCTGGCTCCAGAACGGCCTCCCCCCTCTCGGGCGCCTGGAAAGGATCGAGCCGCCGATCAAAACCCTCTTTTTCGCGGCCGACGGGGACACACTGGCCGAGTTTTACGAATACAACCGGGTTCTCGTCCCACTGGAGAGGGTTCCCGACCGCCTGGTGAGGGCGATCCTCGCCATGGAAGACCGGAAATTCTACGACCACTGGGGCGTGGACATGCGTTCCGTCATGCGGGCGATGATCCTGAACCTGCGCGCCGGCCGGGTCGTACAGGGGGCGAGCACCATCACGCAACAGCTCGCGCGTAATTTATTTATTCACGAAGAAAGTGGGTGGATGGCGCAGACCTACACCCGCAAAATCCGCGAAGCGCTCCTCGCCATGGAGATCGAGAAAAGATACACCAAGGACGAGATCCTCGAGATGTATCTGAATCACATCTTTCTCGGCCAGCGCGCCTACGGCGTCGAGGCGGCGGCGCGCACCTATTTCGGCAAGCACGTAGAGGAGATCGATCTCTCCGAAAGCGCCCTCATCGCCGGCATCATCCGCAACCCGATCGATTACCCGCCCAACAAGAACCCGGACCTGGCTCTCCGCAGGCGGTCGGTGGTGCTGAACGTGATGGTCGACCAGGGGATCGTCACGCGAGAGGAGGCGGACTCCGCCGACGCGCAGCCCCTCGCCCTCGCCCGGGGATCGGGACGGAAGTTCGAGTCCGGGTACTTCGTGGAGTACGTGCGCAAGTTCGTCGAGTCCCGCTTCCCGCCGGAGGAATACATGCTCCGCGGGCTCCGGGTCTACACGACCCTCGATCCGGTCCAGCAACGCGCCGCCGAGGCGGCGGTGGAGACCCACCTCGCCCGGGTGGAAAAGGAGCGCGCCTACCCGCAGACCCGGGAGGACTATCTCGCTCTGGAGAAGAAGGGGAAGCCGGAGTACATCCAGGGGGCCCTCCTCGCCCTCGAGCCGGAGAGCGGCTACATTCGGGCGATGGTCGGCGGGCGCAGCTACGAGGAGACGAACTGGAACCGGGCGACCCAAGCGCCGCGACAGCCCGGTTCGGCGTTCAAACTGTTCGTGTTCACCACCGCCCTCGCGGAGGGGTATCGCGCGTCGGATCTCGTTCTCGACTCGCCGGTGGTCCTCCCCGAGGCGGACGGCACCTCCTGGCGCCCGCATAATTACTATCGCAAATACAACGGCCTGGTGAGCCTGCGGACCGCTTTCGCCAAGTCGATCAACCTGCCGGCGACCAAGCTTTGCCTCGCCGTCGGTCCGGACAAGGTCGTGGAGACCGCCCACCGCCTCGGGATCGTATCGCCGATCCAACCCGTTCCCTCGATCGCCCTCGGCAGCCCGGAGGTGAATCTTCTCGAACTGACCACGGCGTACAGCGTCTTTCGCAACGGCGGGATTCTGGTGGAGCCGACGGCGGTTCTCCGCATCGAGGACCGGAACGGAAAGCTCCTCTATGAGCGGGAAAACCAGGCGGAGGAAGTGATCCCGGCGGCGCTCGCCTCGGTGATGACGAGCCTTCTGGAGAGCGTTTGCGACTGGCAGGGGACCGGCTATCGCATCCGGCAGGCGGGGTGGAAAGGTCCGGCGGCGGGAAAGACCGGCACATACGACAACTACACCAACGCCTGGTTCATCGGCTTCACGCCCGAGACGGTCACCGGCGTGTGGGTCGGCTTCGAGGAAAAGATCAACATGGGGACGAACATGAACGGCGCCGTCGCCGCGCAACCGATCTGGGTTTCCTTCGTTACCGCCGTGAGCGATTCCACCCGAGAAGGGGGTTTTCCCCTCGCCGATGGCGTGGTGAAACGCCGGATCTGCCCCGAAACGGGCTTCCTCGCCTCTCCCTCCTGTCCGGGCGCCTACGACGAGGTCTTCCTCGAAGGGACGGAGCCGCTGACCCAGTGCAACGTCCACGGTCAGGTCGCCTCCCGCCCGATCGTGAGTTTCGGAGGCTCCCGCTGAGCGACCCCATCCGCCGCGGACCCCGGAAAGGCTCGTGAATCGCGTTTCTTCCCGCTATTCTTTAGGGGCGGGCACCCACCGCGCCGGAGGCGGCCATGAGCGACTACGAACTGATCGACAGCGGTGAAGGCTTCAAACTGGAACGGTTCGGATCTTATGTTCTGGTCCGGCCCGCCGCCCAGGCGGCGTGGAAGAGGCGCCTTTCCCGCGCGGCCTGGTCGAAGGCGGACGCATCCTTCGACCGAAGCGACGGGAACCGCTGGCAGAACCGATCCGCCCTTCCCGAACGCTGGGTCGTGACGATCGAGGGAATCCGTCTCCACCTCTCCGCCACGGATTTCGGGCATGTCGGGGTCTTCCCCGAGCAGAGCGGCCAGTGGTCCTGGATCCGCCGTCGCGCCGCCGCCCCCTGCCGCGTCCTCAATCTTTTCGCCTACTCGGGGGGCTCCACTCTTGCGGCGGCTCAGGGGGGCGCCGAGGTGTGCCATCTCGACGCATCGCGGGGAATGGTCGAACGGGCCGCCGAGAACGCGGAACTCTGCGGTCTCGCCGGCGCGCCGATCCGCTGGATCGTGGACGACGCGATCAAATTCCTCGGCCGCGAAGCGAAACGGGGAAGGAAATACGACGGCCTTATTCTCGACCCCCCCTCCTTCGGGCGCGGGCGCCGCGGCGAAGTGTTCAAGATCCGCGACGGGATCGCCCGCCTCATGGAACTCTCCGAGAGGCTTCTCTCGGACAAGCCCTCCTTCGTCCTACTCACCTGTCACACGCCGGAGTATTCCCCCCGCGTACTCGGCAACCTGCTCGCCTCGGTGAAGGCCCGCTTCGGCGGGAAGTTGGAGACCGGAGAGATGCTCCTCACCGGCGGCCCGGAGGTCCTCCCGCTCCCGAGCGGCGCCTACGCCCGCTGGCGCACCGGCGCCGCGGAGGGCGGAGCGTGACGCCGGACGCGGGCCCTCCCTCGGGGGTCCGGATCCTTTTCGAAGACAACCACCTCCTCGCCCTCGCCAAACCGGCGGGACTCCTCACCCAGCCGAGCGGCACGCCCTGCGAAAGCTTGGAGGAGAGGGCGAAGGAGTACATCCGGACGAGCAAAGGGAAGAGGGGAAACGTCTTCCTTCACGCCGTTCACAGGCTCGATCGCGTGGTGAGCGGCGTGGTCCTCTTCGCCCGCACCGGCAAGGCGCTCTCCCGTCTCTCCGAAGCGCAGAGGGAGAGGCGCTTCCGCAAGGTCTACCTCGCCCTCACCGACCGCCGGCCGCCGCGCCCGGAAGGACGGCTCGTTCACCACCTCCTCCACGGAAACGGAAGGGCGGAGGTCTCCCGGGCCGGCGAAGAGGGGACGCGCGAGTCGGTTCTCTCCTACCAAGTGATCCGGGAGAAAGAGGGGCTCTTCCTCCTGGAGATCGAGCTGCACACCGGCCGCTACCATCAGATCCGCGCGCAGCTCGCCGCGGAAGGGATGCCGATCCTGGGAGACCGGAAGTACGGCGGGACGGTTCCCTTCGCCGGAGGCGCGATCGCCCTCCACCACGCGCTGCTGGAATTCGACCACCCCGTGGGCGGCGCGCCGGTCCGCATCGAATCCCCCCTCCCCTCCGCATGGCCGGTGGTCTAGCCTGCTTTGGTGGAAAGGGATGAATCGGTAGCGATTTCGATTCCGATTTCGATCGCGACAAAGGCACCCTCACCCTAACCCTCTCCCGCCATCCCCTCCGCTTCCTCCCCGGACGGGCGGCGTGATCCTTCGAGGAGAAGGGGCGGGGCGGCCCTCCCTTCCACCGCCGGTCTCCCTCTCGGGGCCGTCTCGACTCGCCGGGCACCCACCGGAGCCCGCCTCCGTCGAGGGGAGAAATGAATCTGTCGAGCTTATCGGGGCGGGCGGAGGTGGG
>JAFGGD010000041.1 GCA_016930695.1 Candidatus Eisenbacteria bacterium | reverse complement strand
TTCTCTCGTCACGGATTTCGGGGAGGGCCGCGGGTTATCGTTGTGGGATGGCGGGCGCGGATCCGCCTCTCCGTCGGCTTCTTCCTCGCCTCCGGCGCTCCGTTTATTCGGGGGGATAGACGCGGATCGTTTTCCAGGTGTCGCCGGTCCTTCGTAGGTGAACCGCTTCGGCGGTGCGGAGCGTCGGTTCCCCGTCGCCGCCGAGGAGCCGGGCGATCATGCGGCCGAGGTGGGGGAGATGCCCGACCACGGCCAAGCCCACCGCCGATTTTTGCATTTCCAGTATGGCCCCTTCCACCGCGTCGCCGGGGCGGAGCCCGGCAAGGACTTCCGGCTCGCCCCCGTTCCCGATCCGCCGGTGCAGGATCTCCGCCGTTTCAGCGGCGCGCTTCTTCCCGCTGTGGAGGGTCCGGTCGACGCGCACGCCGTCGGCGGCGAGACGCTCCGCGGTCCGAACCGCCGCCTCGCGGCCCACGCCGGTCAGCCCCCTCTCCGGGTCCACGCCGGGTGGGTGCGCTTCGCCGTGACGCATGATGATGAAATCGGGCATGGCCCACCTCCGGGGCCGGCCGGGAGCCGGCCGTTTCGCTTTCTCCACGTTTCGCTCCGTCGATCCTATCGCGAAGGAGGACGGCGCGCAACTCGACCGCCGGCGCGTCCTTCCGCTACACTCGGTGGGGAGAGGGGGAATCGAAGGATGGACGCCCCGCGCTTTCTCGCCGACGACATGCTCGCGCGCCTCGCCCGCTGGCTCCGCGGCGCGGGGCTGGACGTCGCCTACGCCGGAGACGGCGCCGCCGACGACCGGATTCTCAAGCGCGCCCGGCGGGAGGGGCGTTTGGTCCTTACCCGGGACGGCGCGTTCCCCGGCGACGCGCGGGAGAGGATCGTGCTCGAGAGCGCCGTTTTGGACGATCAGCTGGTCGAACTCTTCCGCCGCTTCCCCGCATACGACCCGCTGGCGCGCCCCTTCACGCGCTGCATGGAATGCAACGGCGCCGTGCGTGTCGAAGGGGATCCGCCGGACCGGCCGTCCGGCGTGGAGGGACCCTTCACGCGTTGCGAATCCTGCGGCCGCCTCTTCTGGGAGGGGAGTCACGTGGAACGGATCCGGGAGAGGCTCGGACGCGCGCGGCGTCGAACCGAGGAGGCGCTCGAAGAGGAGCGCCGCGGTGAGCCCCCCCCCTTCGAGCGGGTCGAGTACGATCGCTTCTTCCGGGAGGCGCTCCCTCTTCTCGGTTTTTCCCGGCGAGGCTATCGCCGCGTGCGGAAGGGGCTCCGGACGCGACTGCGCCGCCGTCTCCGCGAACTCTCCATGCGCGATCTGGAGTGCTATCTCTCGAAGCTCCGCGAGGACCGGGAGGAGAGGGATCGCCTCGGCGCGATTCTGCGGATCACCATCAGCCGGTTCTTCCGCGACCGCCACGTCTGGCTCCGTTTTCCGGAGACCCTCTTCCCGGTGTTGGCGGATCTGGCCGAGGGGGGCGGGCCCGCGCGGATCTGGTCGCTCGGCTCGGCTTCCGGCGAGGAGCCTTTCACGCTCCGCATGGTGTGGAACGAGTCCTCCCGCCCGGACCCGCCGCCGGAGATCCTCGCGTCGGACATCTCGCGGGGCTGTTTGGCGCGGTCCCGCGAGGGACTGTACGGCGAGAGCGCCCTGCACAACGCGCCGGTATTCTTTCGGGAAAAGTATTTCAATCAGGAAGGGAACGCGTTCCGGCTGGACCGGGCGGTGATCGAGTCGGTGCGTTTCGAGCGTTTCGATTGGCGGCGGGACGGGTGGCCCGCCGGGTTCCACTGGGTTCTCGCGCGGAACGGACCTTTCACCTATCTGGACGACGCGGGCCGCGTGCGCGCGGAGCGCCTTCTCGCGGAGTCCATCGTGCCGGGCGGCTTCCTCTGGATCGGCGGGAACGAGCGCCTGCCCGGCCGGGATGGGCGGTGGGAGCGGATCGCGCCCAATCTCTACCGCCGGACGCGCCGCGGCGGGGAGGTGTCCGAGGAGAACGCCGGAGCGGCGGGGAGGAAAAGATGATCGTCGGCATCGGCATCGACCTGATCGGGATCGAGCGCGTGCGCCGCGCGCTGGATCGCTTCGGCGAGCGGTTTCTCCGCCGGGTTTTCACCGAAGGGGAGAGATCCTACTGCATGCGGAAGGCGGATCCCTGTCCGTCGCTGGCGGCCCGTTTCGCCGCCAAGGAGGCGGGGATGAAGGCGCTCGGGACCGGCGTTTCCCGCGGCGTCTATTTTCGGAACGTGGAGGTGACCCGCGCGCCGGGCGAGCCGCCGCGCGTGGTGTTTCACGGGGGTGCGAAGGCGCGCGCCGAGGCGCTGGGCGCGCGCGGCGCCGTTCTCAGCGTTACCCACGACGGCGGCGTCGCCGCCGCGGTGGTCGTCCTGGAATCTTGAGGCCGCTCTCCGGGGGACGCCGGGCGCCTTTCTCTTATTCGAATTTCACCAGACGGTAGTTTTTCTTCCCCTGCCGGATGACGAGGTTCGGGCCGGCGACCAGGTCGTCGGGGCCGACGGTCCGATCCGCCGAATCGACGCGGCGGTTGTTCAGGTAGACGCCGCCGCCGTCGATCAACCGCCGCGCCGCCCCCTTCCCTTTGGCGCCGCCGCTCTCCACGAGAAGGTCCACCACGCCGATCCCTTCGTCCAGGCGCGCCCGCGGGAGGGTCGCCGAGGGGACATCGGCGAAGATGTCCGCCAGCGTTTTCTCGTCCACGCCGGTGATTTCGCCGCCGAAGATGATATTCGTCGCCCGAGTCGCCGCGCCGAGCCCTTCCTCGCCGTGCACGATCCGGGTCACCTCCTCGGCGAGCCGCTTCTGCGCGATCCGCTTCTCCGGCGCCTCCTCCGCCGCCCGTTCCGTTTCGACGATCTCGTCGAGGGGGAGGAATGTGAAGAACTTGAGATAAGAAACGACCTTGTCGTCCGGGATGTTGATCCAGTGCTGGTAGAACTTGTAGGGGGAGGTCTTCTCCGGGTCGAGCCAGACCCGTTCCCCTTCGCTGGTCTTTCCCATCTTCTGCCCCGACGAATCGAGGAGGAGCGGGAAGACGATGCCGTGGGCCTGCCGGCCCCGGAGCTTGCGGATCAGATCGATGCCGGAGGTGACGTTTCCCCATTGATCGCCGCCGCCGACTTGGAAGCTGCAGCCGTAGGTGTCCGAGAGGTGGAGGAAGTCGTAGGCCTGAAGCATCATGTAGGAGAACTCGGTGTAGGAGATCCCCGCCTCGCTCGTGATCCGGCTCTTCACCGTTTCCTTGGCGAGCATCTCGCCGAGACGGAAGTGTTTCCCGACGTCGCGCAGAAATTCGAGGTAGCCGAAGCGGCCGAGCCAGTCCGCGTTGTTGACGAGAAGCGCCCCCCCCTCGCCGAAATCGAGGAAGCGCTCGAACTGAACGCGCTGCGCCTCCAGATTGCGCCGGATCTGCTCCGTGTCCAGAAGGTTCCGCTCCTTCGACTTTCCCGAAGGATCGCCGATCATGCCGGTGGCGCCGCCCATCACCACGATCGGCCGGTGGCCGCCGCGCTGGAACCAGGCGAGCCCCATGATGATGACCAGATTCCCGATGTGGAGCGAGTCGCTGGTCGGGTCGAATCCGGCGTAGCAGACCACCTTCTCCCGCCCCAGGATCTCGGCGAGATCTTCCGAAGTGGCCTGGTGGACGAATCCCCGCGCGCGCAGCTCTTCGAAGACGTTCATCGGTCGCTCCTTTCCGGTTCGCATCAGCATATCGGACGGCGGGGAACGGGGCAAGAGGCGGCCGGCGCCGGAGGCGGGGTGCGCGCGGCGCCTCGTGAGACGGCGCGGGGTATTATTCCCCTTCCCCCTCGATCCCTTCGAGCACTTCGCGGAAGCCGCGGTGATCGCGCTCGTCGAAGAGGACGAAGAGAACCTTGGCCGGCAGGTCGTTTTTTTCGAGGAAACGGAGCGTCGTCCGAAGGGCGATCCGGGAGGCGGCTTGGAACGGGTAGCCGAAGATGCCGGTGGAGACGGCGGGGAAGGCGACGGTCCGGCATTCCAGATCCCGGGCGATCTCGAGGGATCGACGGTAGCACGAGACGAGCGCTTCCGGCTCCCCGTGCCCGCCCCCCCGGTAGAACGGGCCGACGGTGTGGATCACGAGACGGGCGGGGAGACGGAATCCGGGCGTCGCCACGGCCTCGCCGGTGGCGCAGCCGCCCAGATCGCGGCAGAAGTCGAGAAGCTCCGGACCGGCGGCCCGGTGGATCGCCCCGTCCACGCCCCCTCCGCCGAGGAGGGAGTGGTTCGCCGCGTTGACGATGGCGTCCACGTCCAGCTCGGTGATGTCTCCCTGTACCGTTTCGATTCGCTCGAAAGGTTTCGATTTCATCGTTTCGTCCTCCGAGCCCTTTCTCCCGTTTTCGGTTTTACCTTCAAGATAGCGACAAAACCCGAAAGCGGCGGGGGAAAGGCGCGGGCTCCGGCGGACCGAGGGAGCCGGCGGTCAACGCGCCGTCCCGCCCGTTTCTTCCGGCACGGCGAAGAGGGCGACCCGGTCGTCCTCGTGCCAGGGCGGGCCGAGCCAGCGCTCCAGCGCACTTCGGTAACGCTTCATCCGGCGGCTGCTGACCGATCCGGTCACGGTGGTGTGCTTCCAATACCACTGCCCGGCGTCGCTCTTCTCCGGCCAATCCATTCCGGGCGGCGCGTACCGATCCATCCCGCCATCGAAATCCTTGTGCAGAACGACATCGCCGAAACCGAGCCGCCGGAGCGCCGCCGTCGGATCGATCCCCTCCGGCTCGTCCGCCTCCTCCTTTCCGAACGGGTCCGCCACCCAGGCGAAGAAGGGATGTTCCCCGGCGATCCATCTCAGGTTGGGAGGCGGGATGGAGACATAGCCCGCGGCGATCGGCCGGCCGTGCACGGTTTGGTCGTACATGTACATCGTGTCCATCGACCCGAGGAAGAGAGGGACATCGAGCACGGCGCCCGCCCCCCGGCGCGCCGCGAGCAGGGCGCGGTAATCGGGCCGCCCGATCGGCGCCGTCGAGAGGGGCGCCGGGAAATACTCGAAGAGGAGAAGCGCCGCGAGCATCGCCGCGGCGGCGCGGGCCCGCCGGTCCGCCCAAAGCCGCGTGAAACCGGCCGCCACCAGGGGCGCCGCCAACAGCGAATAGGGGATCAGAAAACGGTTCGGCACGCGCAGAAAACGGAGGATCGGGAGGGACTGCACGATCCGGTAGGGGAGGGGAATTCCGGTCGTCACGCCGATCCGCACCATCAGGTCCGGCCCGAGGGAGAGAAGCAGAAAGAGAAAGGCGCCGCCGGCGAGGAGGAGGGACGATCGGCGGCGGCGGATCCCCGCCCCGGCGAGAACGAGCGCCGCCAGGCCGAGGTAGGTGGTGGAGCCCCGAGGGAGATGGTCGTAGCGCCTGTTTCGGGAGTGCACCGTCTTCCCCAGCACCGGGTGGAAGACGCCGGGGGACGCGAGCGTCTCGAGCGACGCGGAGAGGTTCGGCCGCACATTTTTATACGTGAACTCTCCTCGCGCCTCCGACGAGCGGAGCGGCGGAACGACGAGGGGCGCGATCAACAGGAGAAAGAGGGCGAGGCCGGCGGCGAGTCTCGGGATCCAGCGCCGCTCCCGCCGCCCGCCTGGCGGAAAGAGGAGCGCCGCAGTCGCCGCGGCCGCGGCGAGGAGGAGCCCCTGCATCATGTAGGTGAGACAGAACCACGCCTGGATCGCCAGGAAAAGCCCCGACAGGAGCGCCGCCCGAAGGGAGGGGCGCCGGAGCGTCCGCACGAGGTAGAGAAGAAAGAAGGGGAGGAACTGATTGGACGTCAGGTTCAGGTGCGAGTGGATCTGGTCCAGGTGGTGTGGGAAGAGGGCGAAGAAGAGGCCGCCCAGAAAAGCGCCCGCCCGCCCCGCGCCCAGTTCCCGCGAGAGGAGGTAAGCCCCCCAGGCGCCGATCGGGTAGGCGAGGGTCAGGCAGAGTCCCAGAAGCGCCGCCGGCGACAGGATCCCGCCGAGAGGGACGGCGAGGAGCGTGTTTCCGAGGGAGAGGGTGTGGTAGGAGAGGTCCGCTCCCCCCGGCCAGAGAAGGTCCGGCGTGAAAAACGGCCCGGTCCCCAGATCCAGAAAGGCGCGCCGCACCCACCAGAAGTTCCACAGGTTCTGGAAGGTGTCCACCCGCGGGCCGGGGAGGAGGCGGCCGATTCCCGTGGTGAGGGGCTGGAGGAGGAAGAAAAAGAAAACAAGATAGAGCCAGGGGACCGACCGTTCGAAAATCGTCCGCTTGTTCTCGTCCATACCCGTCCCCCTACGGCCGCGTGCCGCCCGGCGCAGCCGATGGTAGAGGGGGCGGGGGGGGAGGGTCAAGGAGGGCGCGCATGCCCGCCGGTGCGCCTCCCCGTCGCGCGCTCCCGGTTTGCCGCTCCCCGCCCGGGTTCCGCCGATCCGCCCTTTGGAAAAACGCCCGGCGGCCGATAATCGGATACGAGCGGAGCCCGGATCCCTTCCGGGCGTTTCGCGGGGGGCGATTACTTCTCATTGACCCCGGGTCCGGACCGGTGCTAGCGTTTGCCGGGATGGACCGACACAATATTGGCGTTTCACTCTTCACGCGGAGGTGCTCTGTGATGCGACGCTGGTTCTTTCTTACGGCGGCTTTTAGTTTCGCCCTCGCTCTCGCCTTTTTCCCCGGATGCGGCGGTGACGATGACGACAACCCGGCGGGCGGCGGCGGCGACGACACGCTGACGGCCGAGGAGATCTTCGCAACCGTGGAGGATTTTCTGGCTCCCGTCGGCTCGGTGAGCGACGAGTGTCCCTCCATGTACATGCTGAACGAGGACGCGATCGAGGAGAACATGAATGAGATGTTCTTCATGCTTTCCTTGCTGGGCGCCGACATCGAGGACCTGTACGGCACCTGGACGCAGACAGGCACGCTTTTCGACACCCTCGCCGGCATGGAGCGGACGAGCGCGTCCCCCGCGAACGCGGTGAAGATCCTGATGACCGCGGCGGACACGATGGGCACGCTCTGGCCCGGCGACATCACCATTTATGAGTTCGACGTGGACACCAACCTGGCCGACATGAACATGGATATCCGGGGCGCGATCCACCTCGACGATTTCGCGGATTCGGCGTATCTGGATCTATCCGGGCACATCGCGACCAACATGGAAGATCTCGGCGACCTCGATGACGTCGAGGTGACGAGCGCCGATGTCTCCTTGCAAGGCGTGGTCTGCGACTTCTGTTTCCTGGCCGATTTAGAGATGACCGGCGCCGACTCCCTTGTCGCCTCCGGTTGGTACGACGACGCAACCATCGACAAGACGTACTTTGAGGCGACTCTCAAGATGCTCGATGTGGGCGAGGAGGAAGTGGGAGCCCGCGGAACCTTCAGTCTCTGGACCACCGTCGCGCCGGCCGTCCGCTTCGACATGGTTCTGGTCTCCGATCCGGACACCTGCGTGACCGGCGATCTCACCATCGCGGGCAAGAAAGAGGCGAGCTTCTTCGTCACCGATTGCAGTAGCGAAGAGCCGGGGATCTGGATCGTGATCGACGGCGTCGTCTACGACGCGGAAGAATACATGGAGGATCTGCTCGCGTTGATCGAGGACCTCGAAGGCGCCGAGCTTCCGGGGTTGTCCTTCAAGAACTGCTGCCACTAGACCGCTTCGGCGACCGCCCGGCCGAGGCGTTCGAGCGCCGCCGCGAGGCGGTCCGTCTCGATCCCGAAGCCGACGCGGAAGCCGCGCGGATCTTCAAAATAGGCGCCCGGTACGGTGAGCACGCCGTGCCGGGCGCTCGCTTTTTTCACGAACGCCGACGAGTCGCCCCCTTCCAAGGGGACCCCGCCGCGGAAGCGCGGAAAGGCGACGATCCCCGCGCCGGGCTCCACCCATTCCAGCTCGGGACGCCCCGCCATCCACTCCGCCACGATTCGCCGGTTCTCCTCCGCCCGCCGCCGCCCCGTCTCGCGCAAAACCTCTCGCATCCCGAAGGCCGCCACGCCGAGCGCCGCCGACGGTCCGCTCGGATCGCCGAGGGTGTAGTCGTAGAGGGGCGCCGCTCGCGCGATCAGTTCCGGCCGCGCCAGGATCCAGCCGACGCGGAGGCGGCCGAGACCGTACACCTTGGTCAGGCTGCCGATGGAGATCATCCTCTCTCCGAGGGAGCGGGCCTGCCGAAAACCGTCGACGCCGGTGAAGTCGATGTACACCTCGTCGAGGAGAACGTTCAAGTCGCGCTCCTCGGCGAAACGGGCGAGCCATGTCCGGTCCTCTTCCGACAGAACCCGGCCCGACGGGTTGTGCGGGTCCGTGAGGATCAGAAGGCGCGTGTCCGGACGGACCGCTCCGGCGAGACGGTCCCGGTCGATCCGGTAATCCTCCGCGAAGGGGCGGTCGAATCGGTCCACCGCGGCGTCGAAAAACCGCGGGATCGAGAGAAGCGGCTCGTAGGCGGGGCGCTCGACGAGCACGCGGTCCCCGCGCTCCAGGAGGGCGGCGCAGACGAGGAAGATCGCGAAGGTGGTGCCGTGGGCGGGGAGGACGTCCGACTCCGGGAGGCGGAAGGAGCGCGCGATCGCCGCGCGTAAGGTCGGTCCCCCCCAGTCCGCCCCTTCGTCCAGAAAAAGGCGGTTCGCCGGCACGCCGAGGCGTTCCGGCGGAACCTCCGGCATGCCGCTCCGCGAAAGGTCGAACTCCACGTCCCGAGGCGCCCGGGCGGCGCGCAGATACTCGATCACCGGCAAACGCATGACGCTCCTCCTCTCCTTGGCGCGGGAGACGGTAGCAGGACCGGAGGGAACCGGTCAAGACGCCGGGAAACCGCGCCCGCCGCTTGACGGTTCGGGGGAAGAGGATTAGGATGCAGGTATGGCACGAGGCGTTTCCCGCGCGGCGCGGCGGTCCGTCGCCGCCCCGCGGTTCGGCTTCTCATTTCGTTCGCCGGAAGCGACCGTCACCGGCCGGACCGGCCGGACCGGCCGGCGCGCCGGTTCGCCCGGCCCTTTCCTTTTCCACGAGATAAAATGGAGCGGCCTTCGGCGGCCGTCACGTTCCGACCGGAGCGCGACCCGGCGCGAAGCCGCTCCTTTCAATGGAAATGCCCCCTTGAGCGAGGCGACGAGCATATGACACGTAAAGCGACGAGACACGCTCCTTTCGGCGGGTCGGAACCGATCCGGGACGGCGACCTGATCGAGGGGATCGCCGAGAGGGTGGTGACCATGGGGATGGCTACGCCCGCCATCGCGCTTTTGGCGAGGAACGAACCGCACGCCCCGGCGCGGGTGGACGCGATGGCCGTGCTCGGCCCGATTGCGGCCACGTATTTTCCCTGCGAGGGGTACGACCGGTTCCAGCGCCTCTTCGCGCGGCGGGAGAACGTGGACCTTCTTCTGCGGGCCATCGAACGGAGGGAGGCGGAGGTCGAGATGCCCTGCGTGGACCGGAGGCGAATCACGCCCGAGAGACGGTTCGCGAAGCGTGACCGCCGTTGCCATGGAGGGACGAAGCGTACCGTCACCGACCCGGATCGCCTCCGCCGGTCCCCGAGCGAAGGGGACCGCTAGCCGGCGCCGGCCGCCCTCCTCTGCCCACACGCCGGATCGCCTCCGGCGAATCGAACGAGAACCGCTACGGGCCCGCCTCGACGGCGGGCTTTTCTTTCGACTCCGCCTCTTCCTCTTTCGCGGCGGTTCTCTCGGCGGGCGCCGGGAACCAGGCCGCCGCCTTCTCGGAGATAAACAACCCCCGGCACCGCATGAGGAAGACCGCCATGCCGATCATGACCAGGAAGGCGAAAAGGCTCCCCTCCGGCCCGAAGCTCCCGCCGCTCGCCCAGACCGGTCCGCCGACGGACGCATCGAAGGGGGTGCGGGGGAGTATCTCGCCGCTCACCGGGAGCGAGTAGACGGCGGCCATGAAGAAGTTCCAGGTGACGTGCATGCCGATCGGAAGCCAGAGGCTCCGGGTGCGGAAATAGGCGAGGGAGAGGATCAGCCCGGCGAGTCCCGTGGAGAGCGCCCCGGTGAGGGTCCCTCCGGTGTTGAAATAATGGGTCACGCCGAAGGGGATGGAGAGGAGGAGGGCGGCGACGATCTTCCCCGCCCGGTCGCCGAAGAGCGAGAAACCCTCCGCGAGAAGCTGGAGCGCGTAGCCGCGGAAGGCGAGCTCTTCGAGGACCGCGACGCAGACGAAGATCGCCGCGTGCACGAGAAGGCGGGCCGCGACCCCGCCCGGATCGCCGCCGGCGGGGGAGAGCCGAACGGAGCCGGCGAGCGTTTGCAGGAGCACCACGGCGGTGATGAAGAACGCGCCGAGCACGAGGCCGGTGCCCAGCTCCGTTCCCCATCGCTCGTGGAGGCCGAGGCCGATTCCCGCGAAGGGGCGCCGGTCGAGAAAGCGCGTCATCACGTAGCCGGCGACGAGGAGCGCGGCGATCAGCATCGCGTACCCGGCGAGGACGAAACCCGGACCGATATCTTCCAAGGAGGTCGCGCCGACGGAGAACTCCGTCCGTCCCAATAGCGGCGAGAAGACGATGCCGAGGGCGATCACCGCCGCCCCGAGGATCAGGGGGTAGAGTAACGCCCGCCAAACGACCCGCGTGATCCCGTACCGGTTGAAGAGAATCGGGTTCTTGCCTTTCGCCCCGTCGCTCATGATTTCTCCCCGCGCCGCGCCCCCTTCGCCCGCCGGAGGCGCCGCGCCCGCAAGTGTTTCAGCCCCGTGTGCCGCGCCGAGAAGAGCGCGATCAACAGACCCCGCCAGCCGTCCAGAAAGCCGGCGCGGAGAAGATAGAACTTCAGGAACGCGGCGGGCGGGCGGAGGACGATGTCGAACAGACGGCCGCCCCGACCTCGCTTGGCGAGGTCTTCGGCGCCGAGCCGCGTGAATCTCTCGATGGTGGCGCGGTGGTCGTCCAGCGCGCGGAAAGAGTAGTGGAGGAGAGGATGGATCAGCTCGCCCGTCGGGCCGTCGACGCGGACCGACTCGTGGACCATGCCGCCGATCCATTCCGCCCGCTCCTTGCGGAAGAGGCGCAGTTTCCGGTCCGGATACCATCCTCCGTGCCGAATGAAGCGGCCCAGGTACCAGGTGAGCCGCGGCACGGTGTAGCCGTTCCGGTCGGGTCCGCGCTCCAGCAGGGCGAGGATCTCGTCGCGCAGCTCCGGCCCGACCCTCTCGTCGGCGTCCACGTTCAGGATCCAGGGGCCGCGCGCGATCTCCGTGACCGCCCTCTTCTGATCGGTGAAGCCGCTGAAGGGGCGGAGTTCCACACGGTCGGCGATCCCCCGGGCGATCTCCACGGTCCGGTCCGTCGACTCGCTGTCCATCACCACGATCTCGTCCGCCCATCGAAGGGCGGCGAGGCAGTCGGCGATCTCCGCCTCCTCGTTTCGCGTGATGACCACGGCCGAGATCGTCTCCCTCATCGCGATTCCCTCCCGCGCCGGGCGAGGGCCGCCGCCTCCTCGAAGAACCGTTCCGGCTCGATCCGTTCCATGCAGGGGTGGTGAGGGCAGCGTTCTCCGGCGCAGCGGATCCTCTCGGGGCAATCCACGTCCGGCGTGAGAACGACGGCCCGGTCGGCGCGCGGCCCCCAGCGACCGGCGCTCTGCGACGGGAGAGGGGAATAGGGGGCGGCCACCGGCACGCCGAGCGCCGCCGCCGCGTGAAGAGGCCCGGTGCTCGGCGCGATGAAGAGATCGAGGTGCGTGAGCATCCCGAAGAAGACGCGCAGGTCCGCCGTCCCGGCGAGGGGGAAGGCGCGGTCGCCGATCTCCGCCGCGAGACGGGCGACCCTCTCTTCCTCGCCGGGTCCGCCGGTGAGCGCCACGTTCCACCCTTCCCGCGTGAAGAGGCGTCCGAGGGCCGCGTAGTGCCTCTCGGGCCAGAGGACCGCCGAACCGCCCGATCCGGCGTGGATGCCGACCCGCGGCGGGGAGGCGTTCATCCCCGAACCGAGGAGGAGCGCGCCTCCGCGCCGCCGTTCTTCGTCGCGGAGCCAGATGCGGGGGCGCGGCGTCCCCTTTCGCGTCCTTCCCGTGATCGTCTTCGCGAAGGCGGCGTCCAGCTCGGACTGGTGCAGCCTGGAGCGGGAGCGGGCCTGCCGCACGCCCCGGTTGAGGAGCGCGAATCCGGCGGGGCGGGCGAGGGGGCCGGTCCGGAAGGGGATGCCGGCGATCACCGCCGCCCATCCGTCGTACCAACCGGGGTTCAGAAGGACCGCCGCGTCGAAGCGCTCCCGTCGGAGGCGCGCGGCGAAGGGGCGCACCTCCGCCCATCCCTTGATGTCCCAAGGAATCGTTTCGTCCAGATGGGGATTCTCCTCCACCGCCGGGAGTGCGTAGGGAGGGGCGACAAGGGTGACCCGCGTTTCCGGCGACGCGATCTTGATCGCCTCGAAGAGAGGGGTGCTCAGGATCAGGTCGCCGATCCGGTCGGTGCGGAAAACGACCACGTTCCGGGCGGGGGTTTCCATCGCGCGATCAGGCATCGGCCGGCTCCGGCGCGGCGCGGAGGAGCGCCGACGCTTCGTCCTTCACCCGGGCGGCGGAGATGCGGGCGAGGCAGACCGGCGCGCCGCGCGGACACTCGCGGCCGCCGTGGTCGGAGCAGGGGGCGCAGGGCTCGTCGCTCTTCACGACCCGTACCAACGAGTCGAAAGCGAACTGCTCCGGGCCGGTCGGCCCGAAGAGGGCGACCGCCGGCGTGCGCGCCGCCCGCGCCATGTGGAGCACGCCCGAGTCGTTGCCGACGAAGAGCGCCGCCCCTTCGAGAAGCGCCCCCACCGCGCCGAGACCGGTTCGGCCGGTCAGGTCCGCCAACGGCCCGATCGCGGCCGCCCGGCGCCCCGCGTCCTTTTCGTCCGGCCCGCCCACGGCGACGGAGGCGATCCCGTCGGCGGCGAGGAGCGCCGCCAGCTCGCCGAAACGCTCCGCCGGCCATCGCTTGGTCGGCCAGGCGGAGCCGACGGCGAGAACCGCGTAGGGGGGGCGCACCTCCGCGTCGCCGAGGAGGAGGCGCGCCTCTTCCCTGTCTTCCGCGGCGAGGTAGAGTTCCGGCGTTTCGTCCGCCCCCTCGACTCCGAGCGGTTCGAGCAGGCGGAGCTTCCTCCGGATGAAGGTCCCCTCCCAGCGGTTGTAATCGACGACGTCGGTGTAGAAGAGGGAGCAGGAAGGATGGCGGAAACCGATCCGCCGGGGGGCGCCGGAGAGGAACGCCAGGAGCCCGCTCCGGATGGAGCGGTGCGGCGAGACGACCAGGTCGTAACGGGCCGCGCGGAGGCGTCGCACGAGTCGGAGCCCGGCGCGGAAGCCGCGCTCCTCTCCCCGCTTCCGGTAGACGATCCTCTCGTCGAGGTGCGGGCACGCGCGGACGATCCCCTCGGTGCGCGGATCGTGGAGGAGCGTGAGCCTCCCTTCCGGCGCCGCGTTCCGGAGCGCCCGCAGAAGGGGAGAGGTGAGCACCATGTCCCCCACGAACCCGGTCTGGATCACCAGGGCGTTCCGGTACGGCATGTGGCGCTCCGTTTCCATCGTCCTCTCCCGTTTCGAAAAGACGAGTGTAGCCGATGGGGGGGAGGGGGACAACGCGCGGGCCGCCTACTCTCCGAGGGCGGCGCGGGCGAGTGGGGCGAGGCGCCCATCCGGCTCGAGGCGGATCACGGTGCGCCACGCCTCGCGCGCGCCGGCGTCGTCCCCCGAGCGCCGCCGCACCGTCCCGAGGTGGTACCAGGCGGTGGCGTTCCTCGGGTCGTCCCGGAGGATCCTCTCCAGTTCCGCCCGCGCCTCGTCGTTCGCGCCGAGAATGACCAGCGTCTCCGCCAGGTGCTCCCGAGCCTTCCCGTAGCCGTCGTCCGCGCGGAGCGCCCCCCGAAAGGCCTCCGCGGCCCCCTCCAGGTCCCCCGTCCCTTTCCGGGCGAGGCCCAGGTTGGCGTGGTGCGCCGGGTCGTCCGGCCGGAGACGCGCCGCGCGCCCGAAAGCGAGCGCCGCCTCGTCGGGCCGTCCGGCGTTGTAGTAGACGCGGCCGAGGTTCGACCACGCATCGTAATAGGTCGAGTCGATCTCCACCGCCCGGACCAGATCCCGGAGCGCCTTGTCCACGGACGCCTCCCGCAGAAAGAGCACCGCTCGGTTGTTCAGCGCCAAAGGATACCACGCGCTTCCGGGGTTCACGCGGTCGTAACCCTCCAGCGCCCCCTCCCGGTCGCCGGTTTGCTGGCGCGCCCACGCCTCGTTGAACCACGCCTGCGAGGGATCATCGACGCGTCCGAGGGGGTTCCAGTTGACGAGGAAAAACGCGGCGATCAGCGCGGCGATGAGCGCCGCCGCCCGCCTCCGGTCCGCCCGCATCGCGCCGGCGAGGCGAGTCGCCCCCATCGCCCCATAGAGGAGGAAGAAGGGGACGAGAGGCAGACGGTAGCGGGCGTTCACGAAAAAGAGCAACGCCGAGAAGGTCCAGGCGCCGAAGAAGAGGAGCGCCGTCCCCTCGCCGGGACGCCGTCTCCGCCGCAAGAGTCCGAGAAGCGCCAGGGGGGCCGCCGCGCCGAAACCGAGGAAGAGCGGGAGCCGGAGGAAGGGGGATCGGTCTCGGTAGAACAGGGGATCCTTCACGTTCGGCATTTCATAGGAAGAGAGGAGGGCGACCGCCTTGCGCCCCTGCAGGAGGAGGAAGCGCCCCGGTTCGAGGGCGGCCCAGGCGAGTCCCTTCCGGAGATAGTGACGGGAGACCGCGGAGGGTTTCATCGCGTGTCCCGTTTCGATCTCCGCGAGGCGGTGCACCTTGTCGAAGGTCCACTGCACCATGCCGGGGAAGGAGGAGTCACGCCCGCCGGAGCGCTCGTTGTTTCCGATGTAAAAGTTGATCCCCGCGGTGGAGCTGATCAACACCGCGTCACCGCCGGCGACGACGTTCCGAACCGTGACCGGCAGGACGGGGAGGAGAACGCCGGCGAGAAGAATCGCGGCGCGCGCCGGGCGGCGGCGGAGCGCTTCGCGGAGGATGAAGACTCCCGCCGGGAAGAGCGCGTTCGGCCGGGCGATCGCCGAGAGGCCGAGCGCGGCGCCGGCGGCGAAGACCGTCCATCCGCCTCCCTTCCGTTCCATGCGGAGGAGAAGGAGGAGGGAGACGAGGAGGATCGGCAGGAGAACCGGCTCGATCAGCGGCTCGCCGGCGAAATAGATCAGCGGCCAGTAGAAGGCGGCGGCGAAACCGGCGACGAGCCCCGCGGTCCGGCCGAGGAGGGCGCGGCCGAGTCTGTGGAGAAGGGGCGCCGTGAGGGCGGTCCAGAGCGCCTGGAGAAGGTGCGCGCCGAGGAGCGAACCGCCGGCGAGGCGGAGCCAGAGCGCGAGCATGTACGGGTAGAGGGGCCCGAAGCGGAAGGGCCCGGGGCCGATCCCCTCCCCGCGCAGAATCGACTCGGCGGCCGCGACGTAAACGCCGCCGTCCACGACGGGGGCGCGGAAGGTCGGCTCGTTTCGAATGGTAATGATGTAAAGAGCCTGCGCCGCGAATGCGATTCCATAAAGGACGATCTCGGGGAGCAGGCCGCGGAGCGGACCGGTTCGCTTGGCCATGCGCCGAGGCTAGCACCCCGCACGCCGGACCGACAACCCGAAAGCCCTCCTCCGGGGTTGGCGCGGCGGGCCGGCTGTGGTACCCATTGTAATGCGTCCGAACGGGCGAGGGAGGAGAACGCGGATGAGGACGAGAACCGGAGGCCGGATGGCGCGCGGGGCGGCGGCGCTCCTGCTCGCGTCGTTGTTCCTCTCCTGTGGAGGGGGGGAGAAGGCGCCTTTGCGCGGCGCCGTGCTGATTCTGATCGACACCTGCCGATACGACGACGTGGGCGCCCGAACCGAGGCGGGGCCGGTCACGCCGAACCTGGACGCCTTCACGGAGAGGGCGGTCCGTTTCACCCGCGCCTCATCGCCCGCTCCCTGGACCCTCCCCTCCGTCGCGTCGCTGCTCACCGGCCTCTATCCCACGTCGCACGGAGCCGCCGGCCGTTATCCGGAGTTCTCCCGGCTGCGCGACGAGGTGACCACCCTGCCGGAGAGGCTCCGCGCGGCCGGCTTCCGCACGGCGGCCTTCGTCAACGTCGCCTTCCTCGACCCGGTGCTCGGCCTCGACCGGGGCTTCGACCTCTACGATTACGTCCCCGGCGCGAACCTCACCATCCGCCGCGCCGGCGAGACATTCGACGAGGCGATCCGCTGGCTGGACGAGAACCGGGAGGAGCCCTTCTTCCTGCTGATTCATCTGTTCGATCCGCACATGGACTTCGACCCGCCCGAGCCTTTCCGAACCCGTTTTCTGGAAACCTATGACTGGGAGATGGAGCCCCCCTTCACCGGCGTGGAGCGCTGGAAGAAGGAGAGGATGGTTACGCCGGAGATCCGCGACTTCGCCCGCACGCTCTATCGCGCCGAAATCGCCGCCGTGGACGAGGGGTGCGGACGCTTCTTCGAATGGATGGACGGCGCCGGCCTGATGGATGAAACGGTGGTGGTGGTGACCGCCGATCACGGCGAGGAGTTCTGGGATCACGGTCGCTTCGAGCACGGGCACAGCCTCTACGAGGAACTGCTCCATGTGCCGCTCCTTCTCCGCGCCGGAAACCGCTTCAAGCCCGCCGAGGTGGACCGGCGGGTCGGCCTCGTGGACGTGATGCCCACCCTTCTCGATGTTCTCGGCGAGGAGGACGGGGGGGAGGGGGACCTGGACGGCGAGTCGTTGGCGCCGCTGATCGAGGGGAAGGCGCCCGACGGGCCGCGCTACCGCTTCGCCGAATCGCTCCTCTACGGACAGGAGTGGAAGGCGGTGATCGGCGAACGGTACAAGTTTTCCTACAACGAGGAGCAGCGGAGGATGGCCCTCTTCGACCTCCTCATCGACCCCGGCGAGAAGCAGGATCTCGCCGAGACCGACGAAGAAATCGTGAAGGAGATGGCGGATCTCCTTCTCGCCTGGTTTCGGGGACAGCTCGAGAGAACCGGCGGATCGCTCCGGGGAGGCGAGGTGGTGGACATGGAGGAGGAAGTGGTGGAGAAGCTCCGGTCCCTCGGGTATATACGCTGAGCCTGTTCGAGAGGGTACGTCGATGCGCCCACGGCGCGCACGGATGATCGCCGCGGTTCACGCCGCGGCGTTTTTCTTCCTGATTGGGTGCGGTGAGAGTGATCGGGACGGGTTCCCGATCCGAATCGAACCGGCCGGGACGAACCGTCTCTTTCTCTGCGGCGAAGAGGTCGCCAGAGGCGCCACGATCGAAGCGGCGCCGGGGGGCGCGCTCCGAATCGACGGCCGCCTTTTCGATCCTGCGTGGGGATGCGTGGAGGGATCCCCCGGCGCGAAGGAGGCGGAGAGGCTCTACGGGGCCGTTCCATCCGTGTCGGCAGCCTCGGCGTCGGGAACGCCTCTCCCGGAGGCGGCGGAGCGCTTCCGAGCTCGGGTCCGGCGAATCCGCGCGGAGGCGTCTCGGGCTTGGCTTGGCGCGATCGGTCGAGGCGCGACGCCGGAGGAAGCGGCGGCCGCGGCGATCCGATCGATCGGGGAGGAAGAGCGCGCGCTCCTCGACGGGGAACCTTCGATGAGTCCCTCCGGCATTCTCTCGATTCGTTTCCAGGGGCGCCCGCCCGAGCTGTGGGTCCTCCGATCCGCCGCCGACCGCCCCGCGATCGTGGAGGCGCGGGCGAGGGATTTCGCGGCCCGTCTCGTCCGCTTTCTGGAAGGTCCCTCTCCGCGGGCGGTTCTTCTCGGTGAGGGCGTTCTCTGGCTCGAGGGGAAGGAGGCGGAGGAGGCGGTCCGGCGAATGGAAGAGGGCGGTCCCGCCGGCGCTCGGCCCGAATGACGAGCGCGAAAAAACCGCTCCCTCGCGGAAGCGGTTTTTCATTCTCGAAGACTCTATCGGGCGGCGATCAGCGCTTCGTCAGCTCCGGCAGGTGTTCTTCCACCCAAGCGTCCACCTCGGCGTGGAGATCCTCCAGGTCACCGTTGTTCGGGATGGTGTAGTTGGCGAGGGCGGTCGCCTTGGAGACGCCGAAACTCTTCTCCTCCCGGGCGTCGTGGCGATGGAGATCCTCCATCGTCTTGGGATCCCTCTCGGTTCCCCGCACCCGCGCCCGTTCGAGGCGGGTATCGTCGTCGCTCACCTTCACGTGGATCAGCATGAAGTCCGGTCCGTAGTGGTCCTGCAGCTCCTTGACGTCCACATAGGTGCGGATACCGGTGACCACGATGAGCGGCGCGTCGAGGGCGTCCGCCTTCTCGATGACCCGCCGGATGAACCAGTCCGTTCCGTGCTTCGCGAAAATGCCCTTGGAGATATCGTTCAGGTTGCCGCGGGTCGGCTCGATCCCCCGCTCCTTCGCGATCCCGCGCACCATGTCGCCGATGGAAATAATCGGCACGCGGTAGCGCTCCGCGATGATCTTGAGGACCGTGTCCTTGCCCGCCCCGTTTTTCCCGATCGTGCCGATGATCTTCTTCGCCATGATCGCCTTGCGATGGGATGAATCGTACCGGAGTCCCGCCTCTGTCGATCGCATTGTATCACCCCTTCCCTTGCCGGCGCAAAGTGTTCGAGGGCGCCGTCCCTCCCCCCGCCGTTCCGATGATCGGCCGGTCCGCCCGTACGCTTGATTCACCGGTTATTCCACCCAGGTGATTATCGCGGGCGGAAGGACGTCTTCATGAAAAGGCCCGCCCGTCTCCGCGGCGCTCGCGCCTCCGGAGGCGGCGGAATGGACCCGATAGTAAAGATCTTGATCGTGCCGGGCGTCCGGATCGGAAAGGACGATTTCGTGCTCCGTGACGAGCGCCGGATCGAGTGCGCTCCAGGAGCCGAGGGCGGCGGTGGCGCCGAACTCGATGCGGGTGTCGGCCGCGACATTGGTGGTCCAACGGATCGCGACGGCGAAGTCCTCCGGCGTTCCCACGGATTCCGCCCGAAGGTCCGTGATTTCCACCAGCACGGGATCCCCCGCCTCGCCGCTGTAGGAGAAGGTGACCAGTCCGGAGGCCGTGGCGGTCGGTGCGGGGGAGACGATCTCCTCGGCCCCGTCCGGCGCCGGCATCCCGCTCCGGCGTACCCAGACCGTGCCGTCCAAGGCGAAGACCCGGTAGGTTTGCCCCGCGTCGAGGTTGCACACGGTGTGGACGCCGGTGGTGTCCTCCGGGCTCAGGTGGTAGCTCACCGAGTCGATGCCGTCCGTCGACTCGCGGCCGAAGAGGATCACCCTCTCGTTCACGATTTCGGCGCCCACCATGTTCTCCGTGTCGATCCGCCTCGTCTCCGGCATGGACGACGCCGACTCGTCGCAGGGGTAGAGCACGTTCAGAAAGACATCCGACAACGCCGGATCGGTCGCCTCCACCTCGATGCGGCCCCAGCCGATGGTCATTCGCTCGATGTAGTCCTCGTTGTACTCGTGGCCGGAGAGCCAATCCCCCCAGTAGAAGTTCTGTCCCTCGGTCGGATCGTAGCGGCCGTTTCCGTCGAAACCGCCGATCCAGTAGGCGAAACCGTCATCGTCGCGGTTCCTCCCGCCGATCTTGCGGACCGTCCTCTGTTCGGGCAAGAGCACCTTGAGGAAGAGGCTTCCGCGTGAGTACAGGTCGCTCGCGTCGGTGACCTTCACGAGGCTCGCGCCCGGATAGTCCCGGATTCCCGCTTCGGCGTTCCCCATGCGCAGCGTTCCCGAGCCCCCGTCCAACACGGAGGGATCGGAGGCGACGTGAAGGTTCCACACCTTGACGAAATCGGCGTCGGTGGAAACCACCCGGTCCATCACCACGAAGTAGTCCGGACGCAGAAAGACGAACTCGCGGGTGATGTGACTCAGCTTGTTCGGGTGGAAGGGTATGTCCCGACTCTCGGCGAGCGCTTCCTGGTTGTAGGCGTTGTGGAGATCCGCCTGACAATAGGTGTAGCTGTCGTTCGTCTCGAAGGCGAGCATCTTGCCCGGGTGGAAGGTGGAGTCGGCGAGGACCTCCTCCAGGTTGGGCGCGCTCCGCGGGAGGATCTGGCCGCCGTCGTTGGCGATCGGCCCGTTCGAGGGATCGCTGGCGCCCCAGTAAAACTCCTCGCCGGGATCATAGATCGACACGGTGTTGTGCGCCGTGGAGCGGTGGTAATAGTTGATCGCGTGGGAGCCGCCGGCGGTGGAGCGGTACTGCCCGTAGAAACCGCTGTCGAGGGCGAGGTCCCCCTTTCGATGGATGGTGAAGGCGCCCGCGTCCTGGTGTTGGTGGCCGTAGAGGTAGAGACCCGCTTCGAAGCAGGCCCAGGTGGCGTCGTTGTCTCCCAGGCCGGTGGTCATGTAGACGTGGTCCATCCCGTCGGCGCCGAGGCGAACCGCCTTGGGCGAGGTCGACGGGCTATAGGTCGGCACGGTCGGGTCGTACCAGAGGGCGAGGCTCCAGAGGGCGCAGTTCTTCTCGTCCGAGATGCTCCGCCCGAGGATGTCCTCCCAGTAATCCCAGGTGAAGTCCTGGTTGTACGGGTCGCGGGCGCGGGCGGCGATGATCGCCACGTTCTTGTACTTGTCGCTCCAGACAGGCGTGACCGTGTCCTGGTTCGGCTCGAGCACGCCCCGGTGGGGGACGTCGGAGTAGACGATCCATTTCCCCCATTCCTCGGCCCATTTGCCGGTGAGCGCCCAACCGTCCATGCCGGTCGCCGCCGTGAACGCCTCGATGGTCCAGGAGCGGTCGAACTGCAGGATCGTTTCATAACCGGGGCCGGTGGCGCCCACGCCGCCCATCAATTCGAGGGCGGGGGCGAAGTAGTCCTCGATGTACCCGCAGGTCGCCTGATACTCGGCGGTGTAGGCGCCGCCGTCGACGACGGAACCGGCGAAGGCGAGGGAACGGAAAAGATAGACCAGCGTGTAGTAGGTCGTGTTGTCCCGCCAGGTCTGGCCGTCCGCGACGGAGGTGACGGGATTCCCCGCCTTGGCGGCGATGGCCTGCACGTCCGAAGAGGAGAGCTTTTCCCAGATCCAGTCGACCGCCATGGCGTACTCGGCGGCGTAGGAGCCGGTCCCCCAGTTGGCCGAGGAGAGAAGCGCGCTCCGCGTGAAGCTCCAGTAGGTCTCCTCGTCGAAGCCGCCTCCCTGGTAGCCCTCCTCATTCCATTGCTTGTGAATCTTATAGACCAGTGCGTAGTCCGGCAGGTAGACGCTCTTCGTCTTCCCCGCGCCGATCCGGCTGTCGGCGAACTGTTTCAGTTTCTCGTAGAAGGCGCGGTGGGTCCCCCCCTCCTTGCAGCGGTCCGCGATCTCGTCGATCTCGGATCCGGTGAAGAAAACACGCGGGTGGTTGGGGGGCAGGTTGTAGGCCGATGCCGCTCCGACGGCGAGGAGGATCGTGAGTGTCGTGAGAAGGAGCGGCGCGTAAGAGAGATTTCTTCGCATGGGTACCCTCGTGCGGGGGAAGAGCGCTCGGGAGGATCTCCTTAGGGTTCCTACTAAGGATCGGCAGAAACCGGATTGGGATTGAGCCTTCCGTGTATTCTCAAGGTGTTGTTAAAAGGGAAGTTGCGGTGAACGATTCGCCGCGCCGCGCCCCCCCTCCACTTGCAATGTGCCCCGTTCGCGCCGGGATGTCCACCGTGGAGTGCCGCGCGGCGTCCCCCCGGAGGGAGGCGCTCTTCCCCTCGTGCGCATGGCGGTCACGGTGTATGCTGCTGCCGTGCTCATCGAGGGCCCCTCCTCGTCCGATACGTCGAGAGGACGGCCGGTGCCGGGGGGCTTTCCCGTGGCGATCGGATCGACGGGTAGGATTTTCGGTCTTGCGGAGGACGGGATGAAGCGAGCGCCTTTCTTCCTCGTGTTGGCGATCGCAGCGATTCTATACGGATGGTTGCTCGGCGTCCGGTGGATCACGCCGGACGAAGGAGCCCATCTGATGGACGGCCGGCGCATCCTGCTCGACCATGTTCCCGTCGTGGATTACGCCGCCCGGATGCCGCTTTACTGTTACATCCTCGCCGCCTCCCAAGCCGTTTTCGGTCATACCCTTTTCGCAGGAAGGATCGTCCCTCTTTTGGCGACGCTGCTGGCGGGCGCGCTGGTGTATCGGATCGCCGGTCGGGCGGGTGGCGAAGGAACGGGAACGCTCGGAGCGATCCTCCTCCTCTTCTCGCCGCTCACCATCCATTACGCGACGGTGGTGCAGACCCAACCGCTGGTGATGGTTTTCTCCCTTCTCGCCGTGGCGGCGGCGATACGGGGCGGGCCGCTCTTGTTCTTCGCCGCCGGCCTTTCCATCGGTTGCGCGTTTTATGTTCGGGAATCGGCGCTGGCGGCGCTTCTCGCGCTGGCGCTCTTCTCTCTCCTCTATGGGGGGAAGCGGGGTCTTCTCCGCGAGCTGTTCCCCCTCCTCGGGGGCTTCGCGACGCTCACCGCGCTTGTCGCGCTCTTCTATCTGCGCTTCATGAGCCCGGCCGAGTGGTGGTGGTCCCGACTGAACCCTCTCGCCATGCCGATGGAGGCGGCGCGGGGGGTTTTCACCGCCGCGAGCGAGGCGGTGTCCGCACCCGCGTACGCCGCGGGTCTCTCGGGGATCCGTTCCGGACATTCCCGCCCGCCGAGCGTGGAATATCTCGTCGTCGGATTCCGTTTCCTTCTCCTGCCGATCCTGGCCGGAGTCGCCGGAGCGGTCCGAGGGGTCCGGCCCGTCGGGGAAGGAGAAGGAGAAGGGGAAGAGGGGGGTGTGCGCCGCGTGGTTCGTGTCGCCGCTCTCTGGCTCTTCACCGTCGCCCTCTTCTATCTGTATTGGTTCCTGGTTCGCGGTTTCTACCCCGGTTACTTCCGTGAGTTCGAGCCGCCTCTCGCCGTCTTGGGGGCGATCGGGGTCTCGCGCGCCTTCCGCGAGGCGCCTCCGCCCACGTCGGCGGTCGTCTTCGCCGCCGCGTCGGTAACCGGCGCGCTCTTGATCCAAGGAGAAGTCCTCCCCTTTTGGATCGAGGACTACACCCTCGCCCTCGCGTCGGCGGTCGGTTTCTTCTTTCTCTCGATCCGCGGCGATCTCGGCCGGGGTCGGTGGGCGGCCGCGGCGGCGGGCGCCGCGTTCATCCTCTTTCTCTTCTTTCTCCTTCGTCGCCCGCCGGATGGGGCGCTCCGAATCGGGCCGTACGCGGGGCTTCTTACCGGTCTCCTCTTCCTCGGCGGCGCATGGATCGTCGCGCGCACCCTCGATGTCCGGCGGGTGGGCGCTCGGCTGCTCCTCGCCCTCGCCCTCTTCGGACTGGTTTACTCGGCGGTCTATGCGCGGAACAGAGGAGGCGTCCGGTTCCACGCCGAGTGGTCTCCGGCCGTGGTCGAGCGGGTCGGGCGGGAAGTGGCGGATCATTCCGACTGGGGCGAGACGGTTCTCTCCGGCGCGGTGATCTGGGAGTATCTCGCCGACAGGCGTCCCTTCCACGGCATCGATCATCCCCTCTCCCTGCAGAGCCAGGAACCGTACAATGAGCGGCACCTCGAGGTGTTCGAGATCTTCCGCAGGAAACCTCCCGCGGTGGTGGTGATCGACGGGCAGACCGAGAAGACCTATTTCCGCGCCCCCGGCCTCGAAGCGTTGATCCGGTCGACCTGGGCGCAGACCCTGCGGATCGACGGCCCCACTCCCGTCGAGGTGTGGGTCCGGCCGCCCGATGCGGATCCTCCCGCCCCGTCCTCACTTTCCGGGGCGACCGAGACCCCCGGCACAAGATAGAATGTGATAATGTATTGTAAGACAAGGAATTAAAGATTGACTTCCTCCTTGTGTCCGGTTGACTTTTTCCCGCGGTTGGGCTATCATCAGGCTCTCTTTGGAGTGTGATTAGGTATACGATTGGAGCCAGAGGGGAATGAAAGAGAACCGAGTCACCATTAAGATTCCGCGTCCGCTTTACCGCAGGGTCAGCCAGGTGGTGCAGGGATCGGGTTTCAGTTCGCCGACGGACTTCATCGTTTTCGTGCTGCGGGACCTTTTGGGAGAGAAGGGAGTGTTTGAAGAACCGGAGGAATTCTCCCCGGAGGAGTTGCGCAGCATCCGCAGAAAACTCAAGAACCTGGGTTATTTGGATTAGCCCCCCGGACAATCGAGGAACGAGGATATGGCACAGATACGCGCGCACGGAGGCAGATTGGTCAATCGGATCGCCGAGGGGAAAGAACGGGAGTCCCTCCTGGAGAAGGTCGGTTCCCTTCCGCGAATCCAGCTGAACGAACGGGAGGTCTCGGACCTGGAGATGATCGCCATCGGGGCGATGAGCCCCCTCGAGGGTTTCATGACCCGCGAAGACTACATCTCCGTGCTCGACCTGAAACGATTCGCGAAGGGTCTCCCCTGGACCATCCCGGTGGTTTTAGCGGTGAAAGAGGGGGACGGCGACGCATACCGGGAGGGGGAGAAGATCGCCCTCGTCGGCACGGGGGGCGAGGTGCTCGGCGTCCTCGACCTGGAGGAGAAGTACCGCGTCGACAAACTACAGGAGGCGGAGAAGATCCTCCTCACGAGCGATGAGTCGCATCCCGGCGTGCAGTACCTCCAGTCGATCACGGACACCTACCTCGGAGGGCCGATCACCCTGCTTCAGCGGCCCAAGCATAAACGCTTCGAAAATTTCCGCCTCGATCCGATCGAGACGCGGGTGCTCTTCAAGGCGAAAGGTTGGGAGACGGTGGTCGCCTTCCAGACGCGGAACCCGATCCACCGCGCCCACGAATATCTACAGAAATGCGCCCTCGAGATCGTGGACGGCCTCTTGGTCCACCCCCTCGTCGGCGCGACGCGCAGCGAGGACATTCCGGCGGAGGTGCGCATGGATTGCTACCAGGCGCTCTTCGAGAACTACTACCCCTCCACCCGGACCGCCCTTTCCATCTTCCCGGCGGCGATGCGTTACGCCGGTCCGAGGGAAGCGGTCTTCCACGCCTTGGTCCGCAAGAACTACGGCTGCTCCCATTTCATCGTCGGCCGGGACCACGCCGGGGTGGGCTCCTTCTATGGAACGTACGACGCCCATTACATCTTCCGGGATTTCGATCGCTACGAGATCGACATCACCCCGATGTTCTTCGACCACGCCTTCTTCTGCAAAAAGTGCGGTAACATGGCGTCGTCCAAGACCTGCCCCCACGGCAGCGAAGACCACGTCTTCCTGAGCGGCACGAAAGTGCGGGAGATGCTCGGCCGCGGCGAGAGGCCGCCGGTGGAGTTCACCCGTCCCGAAGTCGCCGAGATCCTGATGAACCACTACCAGAATCGCGACAAGGAGCAGAACGCATGAGTCGTTTGGCCATGATCGGTTTGGACTGCGCGGCGCCCCAGCTCGTGTTCGAACGTTGGCGGGACGATTTGCCGAACCTGCGCTCGTTGATGGACGACGGCGTGTACGGCAAGCTGCGCTCCACCATCCCGCCCATCACCGTGCCCGCCTGGACCTCGATGATGACCTCGCAGGATCCGGGCCAGCTCGGTTTCTACGGTTTCCGGAATCGGGCGAGCTACGATTACAAGGATCTGTTCTTCGCCAACGCCAAGTACGTGAAGGCGAAAACGGTCTGGAACTACCTTTCCCGGCAACGCCTGAACTCGCTCGTTTTCGGCGTCCCCCAGACCTATCCGCCCAAGCCGCTCAAGGGGGTGATGGTCTCCAGCTTCCTCACGCCGAGCAAGGAAGTTCAGTGGACCCACCCGCGCGAGGCGGCCTCCGAGGTCGACCAGGCGGCGGGCGGCGATTACATGATCGACGTGAAGGACTTCCGCACCGACGACAAGGACTGGCTCCTCGATCAGATCCACGAGATGACCCGGCGCCGTTTCTCCGCGTTCCGTCACTTCGTCCGCAAAAAAGAGTTCGATTTCATGGCGATGGTGGAGATGGGGATCGACCGGATGCATCACGGCTTCTGGCGCTACTTCGACGAGGAGCACCGTCTCTACGAGCCAGGCCACAAGTACGAGCACGCCATCCGCGACTACTACAAGCTCGTGGACGAGGAGATCGGCCTTCTTCTGGACGACCTTCCGCGGGACACGTCGGTGATGGTCACCTCCGACCACGGCGCCCGCAGGATGGACGGCGCGATCTGCGTCAACGAGTGGCTGATCCGCGAGGGTCTTTTGACTCTCAAAGAAACGCCCACGGAGCCGACCCGCCTCACGCCGGACATGGTGAACTGGTCCAAGACGAAGGCCTGGGGCGAGGGCGGATACTATTCGCGCATCTTCCTGAACGTGGAGGGGCGCGAGCCGAAGGGGAAGATCCCCTCGGCCGACTACGACGCCTTCCGCGACGAGCTGAAGGCGAAGATCGAGGCGATCCCCGACGAGAAGGGGAACCCGATCGGCACCACCGTCTACAAGCCGGAGGACATCTACCGCGTGGTGAACGGCATCGCGCCCGACCTGATCGTCTTCTTCGGCGATCTCGCCTGGCGGTCCGCCGGCTCGGTGGGGACCGGCGCGGTGCACATTTTCGAGAACGACACCGGACCGGACGACGCGAATCACGACTGGGACGGGATCTTCATCTGGGACCATCCCGCCAAGGTGGACGTGAAGAAGAAGGATCCCTATTCGATTTACGACATCGCGCCGACGATTCTCCGGTTTTTCAACGTGGACATCCCGGAGCACATGATCGGAGAACCTCTCTTTTAGAACCGGGGATTCCTGCCGATCCGTGGTCCCTGGGGAGGGACCCATTCGATCGCACGGAGGAGGAACGCACGCATGAGTTCGCAAAAAGGCTTCACTCTTTGGTTTACCGGCCTTTCCGGGTCGGGAAAGACGACGATCGCCCGCGCGGTGGAGGAGATCCTCCTCGAGCGCGGCCTGAACGTGGAAGTGCTCGACGGAGACGTGATCCGCACGAACCTCTGCAAGGGTCTGGGGTTCTCCAAGGAGGACCGGGACGAGAACATCAAACGAATCGGCTTCGTTTGCAACCTGCTCAGCCGCAACGGCGTGGTCGCCATCGCCTCGGCCATCAGCCCCTATCGCGACATCCGCGACTACAACCGGGAGATGATCGGCCGTTTCGTCGAGGTCTACGCGAAGTGCCCCCTCGACGTGCTCGAGGAGCGGGACGTGAAGGGCCTCTACAAGAAGGCCCGAGCCGGTGAAATCAAAGGATTTACGGGTGTAGATGACCCCTACGAGGAGCCCCTCAAGCCGGAGGTCCTGGTGGAGACCGACAAAGAGGACCTTGAGGAGAGCGTGCAAAAGGTGATCCGAACGCTCGAACTGATGGGCTACATTCCCGGCGCCGACGCCTCGGAGGAGTACTCCGCCGAGGAGGAGGAAAAAATCAAGCAGCGCCTCCGCGATCTCGGCTATATCTAGGGAATAGAGGAGGATCACCCTCTTGGCTCTCGCTTTCTGGAAAAAGAAGCGTTCGGGGCCGAAGGCGTGCGTTTTCGGCATCGACGGGCTGCCTCAGACGTTGCTCGCGAGGCTGATGGACGGCGACGTGATGCCCCGGGCGAAGGAAATCTTCGGCGACGGGAACCTGCGGAAAATGCGGGTCACCCTGCCGGAGGTATCCGCCGTGAGCTGGCCCAGCTTCATGGCCGGCGCGGACCCGGGCACCCACGGCATCTACGGCTTCACCGAGTTCGAACCGGGCGGATACGGCGTCCGGTTCCCCAGCTTCCCGAGCATGAAGACGTCCACCCTCTGGGATCGGCTCGGTGAGAAAGGGCTCCGCTCGGTGGTGGTGAACCAACCCTCCACCTATCCGGCACGGGAGATCCCGGGCGTGTTGATCGCCGGTTTCGTGGCGATCGATATGCGGAAGGCGGTGTACCCGGCGTTCCTGGCGAAAAAGCTGGAGCAGCTCGACTACGAGATCGACGTCGACTCCCAGCGCGGCGGGAAGGATCCGGACTTCCTCTTTCGGGAACTCACGAGCACCCTCCGGGGGAGGGAGCGGGTATTGGACTATCTCTGGGACCGGGAGGAGTGGGACCTTTTCGAGATCGTGGTCACCGGCACGGACAGGCTTCAGCATTTCCAGTACGCGGCGGTCGAGGATCCGGGCCATCCCCATCACGGCCGCGCCATGGAGTACTACGGCAAGGTGGACGCCTTCCTCGGGAAAGTGTTCGACCGCTACGCGGAAACGACCGGCGGTCCCGAGGGATTCATCGCCCTCTCGGACCACGGATTCACCCTGATCCGTCGCGAGTTCTATCTCAATGCCTGGCTGGCGCGGGAGGGGTATCTCTCCTTCGCCAAGGAGCGGCCCGAGTCTTTCGCCGACGCCGCTCCCTCGTCGCGCGCCTTCGGGCTCGACCCGACACGGATCTACCTGCACCGGAAGGACCGTTTTCCGAAGGGGTGCGTCGATCCGGCGGAAATCCCGGCGATCTGCGAGGAGATCCGATCGAAGGCGATGGCCCTCGAGTTCGAGGGGGAGAAGGTGTTTCAGGGCGCCTTCCGTCCCGAAGAGATCTACTCGGGCCCCCAGACGGCGCACGCGCCGGACCTGGTCCTCCTCGCCAACGACGGTTATGACGTAAAAGGATGGATGCGGACCGGAGACGTGTTCGGCCGCTCCCATTTCACCGGCATGCACAACTGGGACGACGCCTTTCTCTGGACCACCGAGACCATGCCCGAGGGGTTCGACATCACCTCGGTCGCCGGCGTGATCGAGAGAAGGCTGACGGGAGGAGGCGACTAAGTAGTGAAACGCAGACCCCGGTTCCTATCGACATCGTTCCTCTGGGCGCTGGCGGCGCTCGCCGCGGCCGCGCCGGCGCACGCCTACATCGGCCCCGGAGCGGGGTTCGCTTTCCTCTCCTCCTTCGCGGTCGTTTTCGTCACCTTCCTGCTGGCGATCCTGTCGATCCTGATCTGGCCGATCCGTCTCGTGATCCGCGTGATCCGCCGGCGCGGCCGTTCCATCGCCAAGACCGACGTGGACCGCGTGGTGATCCTCGGCCTCGACGGCCTCGATCCGGGGCTGGCGAAGAGATGGATGGACGAGGGGCTTCTCCCCAACTTTTCCCGTCTCGCCGAGAGGGGGAGTTTCCGCCCGCTGCAGTCCTCCTGGCCGAGCATGTCGCCGGTGGCCTGGTCCAGTTTCGCCACCGGCAACGACGCGTCGCGGCACAACGTTTTCGACTTCCTCGGCCGGGACGCCAAAAACTACCTGGTCGATCTCTCGTCGGTGAAGATCACCAACCCGGATCGGCATATCAAGATCGGCAAGTACCGCATTCCTCTCGGCAAGCCGGTGATCCGGCTGATGCAGAAGTCGAGCACCTTCTGGAAGGTCCTCGGCGATCACGGCATCTTCTCGCACATTCTCCGGGTGCCCATCACCTTCCCGCCGGTCAAGTTCAACGGCGCCGTGCTCTCGGCGATGTGCGTCCCCGACCTGAAGGGGACGCAGGGATCGTTCTGCTTCTTCACCACCGACCCCTCGAAGGTGGGGAAGGCGATCAGCGGCGAGAGGCATCTGATGGAGAGGAAGGGGAACGAGGTCCGCGGTTTCGTGCCCGGCCCCGAGAACAGCATGACCGCGGGCGGCGGCGAGATGCGCGTTCCCTGGCGCGCCGTGATCGATGACGCGAAGGGGGAGGTCCATTTCCATCTGCCGGACCAAGACTTCCGCCTGAAGGTCGGCTCGTACTCCGAGTGGATCCGCCTCACCTTCAAGCCGGGGCTCGGCGTGAAGGTGCGCGGCATGGTCCGTTTCCGCGTCCAGTCGCTGAAACCGTACGTGGACATCTACCTCACGCCGACCAACATCGATCCCGAGAGCCCGGCCATGCCGATCTCCCAGCCCCTTTTCTACTCGGTCTATCTCGCCAAGCTGTTCGGACCGTACGCCACCCTCGGCCTCGCCGAGGACACCTGGGCGCTGAACGAGAAGGTGATCGACGAGGAGGCGTTCCTGGAGCAGACCTGGCTGATCCACGAGGAGCGGGAGAAGCAGTTCTTCCACGCCCTGAGCCGCGCCAAACGGGGAATGGTCGCCTGCGTGTTCGACGCCACCGACCGGATCCAGCATATGTTCTTCCGGTACATGACCGACGGCCATCCCGCCAACCGGGGCCGTGACGACGTGGAGAAATACCGGCACACGATCCGGGACCTCTACGTGCGGATGGACGAGCTTCTCGGCCGGACGTTGGCGAAATGCGACGACACCCGCACGGTGCTCCTGGTCATGTCCGACCACGGCTTCACCCACTTCAGCCGCGGCATGAACCTGAACACCTGGCTGATCGAGAACGGCTACATGGCGCTGAAGAACGGCGACAAGACATCGGGCGAGTGGTTCCAGGGCGTGGACTGGTCCAAGACCCGCGCCTACTCCTTCGGCCTCGCCGGCCTCTACCTCAACATCAAGGACCGCGAGGGGCAGGGGATCGTGGAGCCGAAGGAAGCGGGAGCGCTCCGCCGGGAGATCGCCGATCGGATGACCGGCCTGATGGACGAGGAGAAAGGAATCGTCGCCGTCAACAAGGCCATCCCCATGGAGGACCTCTTCGACGGTCCCTACAAGGACAACGCGCCGGACGTGATCGTCGGGTTCGCCAAGGGCTACCGGCAGAGCTGGGAGGCCGCGGTGGGCCAGGCGACGGAATCGGTGTTCCTGGATAACGTGAAGAACTGGAGCGGCGACCACTGCATCGACGCGCGGGAGGTCCCGGGCGTTCTCTTCAGCAGCCGCCGCCTCGCCGCCGCCGATCCCGCGATCATGGACGTGGGACCGTCGGTGCTCGACCTTTTCGGAATCGACACCCCCCGTTATATGAAAGGCCGGTCTTTCTACCGCGCTCGCCCGGAAGAGCGGGACGGCGGACGGAGCCGGCGGGAGGACTGAGAGTCATGACCGGACGGATGCGGCGTCGATACATAGCGTTTTTCGCACTCCTTCTGCTCGTCGTCGGCGTGGCGATCGCGGAGATGGGCGGGGCGGAAGCCCCGGCGCCGAAGAGGGGGAAGGTGCTCGTTCTCGGTTTCGACGGGATGGATCCGGGGCTTCTCCGGCTCCTCCTGGATCGGGGGGATCTCCCCAACTTTCAGCGCTTGATCGACCGCGGGACCTTCACCAGCCTCGGCACGAGCATCCCGCCCCAGAGCCCGGTGGCGTGGTCCAACTTCATCACCGGAATGGACCCGGGCGGGCACGACATTTTCGACTTCATTCATCGTGACCCCAAAACCTATCTCCCCTTCATGTCCACCTCGCAGGCGGTGAGCAGCGACGACGGGATCGGGCTGTGGGGGGAGTGGCGAATTCCCACCGGCGGCGGCGAAGTGCTGAACCTCCGGCGGGGGGTGCCTTTCTGGGACATCCTGACCGCCCACGGCGTGCCCACGGCGATCTTCAAGATCCCCGCCAACTACCCGCCGGTGAGCGAGGGGGCGAAGACCCTCTCCGGCCTCGGCACGCCGGACATCCTCGGCACGCCGGGGACCTTTACCTATCTCACGACCCACCGCCCGGAGAACGCCGACGACATCTCCGGCGGCAAGGTGGTGGACGTGTACTTCGACGGCGGGACCGCGGAGACGGCGATTCCCGGTCCGCCGAACCCGATGCGCGAGGGACACGAGAAGAGCGGCTGTCCGGTGCGGATCCACAGGGACGTGGAAAACAGGATCGCGAAGATCGTCATCGGCGAGGAAGAGGTGCTTCTCCGGGAGGGGGAGTGGAGCGATTGGGTCCCGGTGAAGTATTACTTTCTCCCCGATCACGGCTTCTGGGGCGCCGTTCGTCCGGCGCTGGATCCCGCCGGCATGGGGCTGACCGGCATCGCCCGGCTCTACCTCAAGTCGGTGGCCCCCGAGTTCGGCCTCTATGTCTCGCCGATCAACATCGATCCCCTCGCGCCGGCCCAGCCGATCTCCACGCCCGACGATTGGGCCGCGAAGATCGCCGAAAAGACGGGCCGCTTCTACACGCAGGGGATGCCGGAGGACACCAAGGCGCTCGAGGCGGGGATCCTGACGGACACGGAGTTCCTCCAGCAGGCGGGTTACGTGCTCGACGAGAGGATGCGCGTCTACGACAGCCTGTTGAACGAGTTCGTCGGCCAGGAATGGGGACTCCTCTACTATTACTTCTCCAGCCTGGACCAGCAGACCCACGTGATGTGGCGCGCCATGGACCCCCACCACCCCGCGTCGGACGCGGAGGCGCGGGAGCATCCGGACATCATCTACGACATCATGAAGCGCTTCGATCAGGCGGTGGGGATGGCGTTGGACCGTCTCCCGGAGGACGTGCTCGTCCTCGCCATGTCGGATCACGGTTTCGCGCCCTGGTATCGGGAGGTGCACCTGAACTCCTGGCTCGCCGACAACGGTTATTTGACTTTGAAGGATCCGTCGAAGGAAACGCGGGAGAAGAGCGACTTCTTCCTCAACGTGGACTGGCGCCGCACCCGGGTTTACGCCCTCGGCATCAACGGCCTCTACATCAACACGCGGGGGCGGGAGAAGTACGGCGTCGTCTCGCCGGGCCGGGAGAAAGACGCGCTGATCGAGGAACTGACGACGCGGCTCACGGAGCTGCGGGACCCGAAGACGGGCAAACAGCCGATCCTCGCGCTGTACCGCAACGACGAGGTGTACCACGGCCCCTACGCGGCGGAGGCGCCGGACATGAGCGTCGGTTACGCGCGGGAGTACCGGGGATCGAACGAATCGGCGCTCGGCGAGTTCCCGATGGAGTGGTTCGCGGACAACACGGGGAAATGGAGCGGCGACCACTGCATCGACGCGCGGGAGGTGCCGGGGATCCTGGTGTCGAGCCGGGAAGTCCGCATCGCCGATCCGATGTTGTATGATTTGACGGTCACGTTGTTGAACGAATTCGGGATCGAGAAGGGCGAGCACATGGTGGGCCGCCCGATCTTCTGACCCCGGGAGGAGGACCGATGTTCGGACCGAAAGTAAAGATCTCGAAGGATTTGCTGATGAAGATTCGGAAGTACGCCGAAGTGGCCGGCTACTCCTCGGCGGACGAGTTCATCACCCACGCCCTCGAGAAGGAGATCGCCAAGATCGAGGAGGCGGACTCGGACGAGGAAATCAAAAAGAAACTGAAGGGACTCGGTTACATTTCCTAGAGACGAGAGAGGATTCGGCGTATGTGGCCCCTGGTGAGCGCGGTTACGGCATTCTTCGACGGCTTGATCGGCTTGTTCGGCGGCATGAACCCGTTGGTCGGTTTGACGGTGGTTTCCGTCCTGACCGGTGGGATCATGCTGGTTATCTTTCGATACACGTCGAACCAGGAAGCGATCGCCCGTGCGAAGGGCCGCATCAAGGCCTACATCCTGGAGGTGCGGCTCTTCCAGGACGACCTGGGGCTGCAGATGGCGGCGCAGCGCCGGATCCTGGCCACCAACATGAACTATATGCGGCATGCCCTGACGCCGATGCTCGTCATGCTCGTCCCGGTGTTGATCATCCTGATCCAACTGGACGTGCGCTACGCGCACCGCCCCTTCCATCCGGGCGAGAAGACCATCGTCAAGGTCCGCCTGGACGAGAACGCCGACCCGTCGGCGCTCACCATGCGTGTCCCCGACGGCCTGGTCGCCGAGACGCCCCCTCTCCGGATCGCCGGAGAGAGGGAGGTGGATTGGCGGATTCGCGTGGAGAAAGAGGGAACGCACGAACTGTCCTTCGACCTGGGCGGGGAGACCGCCATGAAGCGGGTGATCGCCGGCGGAGGGCTGATCAAGCTCGCCCAGGGCCGCTACGTCGATGGAGCGCTCGCGCTCTGGACCCACCCGGCGGAGCCTCCCCTCCCCAAGGACGCCCGAATCCGTTCCATCGAGATCGCCTATCCCGAGAGGAACATGGCGCTCTGGGGCGTGAACCTGCACTGGCTCCTGGTCTTCTTCGTGGTGAGCGTCGTCTTCGGCTTCGCCATCAAGGGGTGGGTCGGGGTCGAAGTGTAACCTGGATTATGCACAAACTTCCTGCTGCGGAACCGGTTCTCGGCCTGCGAGACCGGCTTTCCGGCGCCGTTTCCTCGACGTAACTCAGGGGCTACGCCTCCCCCCATCGGGCGCTAAAGCTTATCGCTCCTAGCGGTCGCGATAAGCCCGAGTGCCCGAAGGGTCCCTGGGAGCGGCTTGTCCAAGCCGGCCTCTCGGCACGCGATCCGGTTCCTCGCCACGAAGGTTCGTGCATAATCCGGGTTAGGAGAGGAGATCCCGCGGAGACGCGGGGATCGCAGAATAAAGGCAAAGCCGGAATCCCCTTTCCCTCCGGACGGGAGAGGGGATTCGTTTACCTGTTCATTTTCCCGTTTTCCCTCTGCTTTCCCCGCGTCTCTGCGTGAGGCTTCTTTTCCGGAGCAGTTGGATACTTCGCGTCTTGTCGCGACCGGTTTTTCACCTCAGCCGGACGATTTTCTTGCTGGTCTTCCGGCCTCCCGCCTCGATCCGGGCGAAGTACACCCCCGCCGCGGTTTCGCGGCCGGAGGCGCCGCGCCCGTCCCAGACCGCCTCCAATATGTCCCCCCGCGCCGCGATCTCCCCCGCGCCGAGCGCCCGCACCAACCGTCCCGACACGTCGTAGATCGCCACGGAGACCGTGCCGCCGCCGGCGGGGCGCGCGAAGGGGATCGTCACCGCGCCGCCGGCGGGGTTGGGACGGACCGGAAGGGCATCGACGAGATCGGGATCGGGCGGCGTGTAAACGCCGGCGAGTCGCGCCGTCAGGGCCGCCGCGAAGCGGGCGTTCTCTTCGGTGAAGGCGAAGTCCAAGTTGCCGAGGGTGTCCCCCGGCGTGTGGAGGGGATTGTCCTCCTCGATCGTCTCACCCAGCATCGCCGCCGGGTAGCCTCTTTGCCAGAAGGAGGCGTGGTCGCTGTAGACCATGCAGGGGGAGATGTCGTAGGAGAGATCCAGGTCGGGCGCCGCGACGCTTGCCGCCGCCGCCCCCTCGTCCAGGATCCACGCGGAGGCTTCGTTCGCGTAGAGGTGGGAGGGACGGCCGGGGATGCCGATCATGTCGATCTGCACCGCCGCGCGGATCGCTTCGTCCGCCTCGGCGAGGGCCGAGGCGTAGGCGGTGCTCCCCAGAAGGCCCAGCTCCTCGCCGCTGAAAAGGACGAAACGGACCGTGTAGGCGAAGTCGCGCCCGGCGAAGGCGCGCGCCGCCTCGAGCACCGCCGCGACGCCGGTGGCGTCGTCGTCCGCGCCGGGCGCCGACGCGTAGGGGTCGAAAGAGGTGTCGTACACGATCGAATCGTAGTGGCCGGAGAGGATCACCACGCTGTCGGGACGGACCCGTCCGGGGATTTGTGCCGCCACGTTGCGCGAGGGGTGGGCGATGGAGGGGGCGAGCGGAGGGAAGACCCACGAGTCGCCGCCGTCTTCGCTGCGGAGGGAGAGGCCGTCGTAGCCGGCGAGGAGAACCGTGTCTTCCGGCCCGAAGTGGATGTGGTTCACGCTCCGCCAGAGCACGCCGATCGGGAAGAGGACCTCCTCCCAGGTGCGGCCCCGGTCGGAGGAGCGGATCACCCGGGTGAGGCGGACCGGCGAATCGAGACCGCCGAGCCAGACCGTGGAGTCCCCCTTTACGCCGACGGAGAAGCCGTAGGGGACGCCGGTGGAGAGGGTGTCCCAGGCCGCGCCGTCCCAAAGGAGCAGCCAGGGGCCGGATACGGCGCCCACGGCGAAGGAGGTGTCGGCGAATGCGAGGTCGTAGATCGTTTTCCGGATCGGCAGCGCATCGAGGACCCACCCTTCCGGCCGGAGCCTCCAGATCTTGCCCATCCCGCCGTAGACCCAGGTGTGCGCCGAGTCGACCCGGACGGCGCCCTTGAGGAGTGAAGTGGTGATTCGCTCGCCGCTCCAGACGGAGCCGCCGTCGTCGGTCAGCCAGACCCATCCCTCGCCGTTCACCGCGACGCCGTGCCGGTCGTCGGCGAAGTCGACGGAGACGAGCGGGGCGTCGCCGAGGGTGTCCGCCACGGTCCAGGCGGAGGAGCCGCGCCGGAGCACGATCCCCGAGTCCCCCACCGCCCATGTCTCGCCGGGCGTCGCGGCGATCGACCGGAGGAGCGCGGGCACCGTCGCTTCGGCGGTCCAGCTCGCGCCGCCGTTTCCCGTCGCGAGGATCACGCTCCGATCCCCCTGCCGCGAGTCGGACCAGATCATCCACCCTACGCTCCCGCCGGAGAGCCAGTCCGCGTCGACGGCGTCCCACTCGGAGAGTTCGTACGGTTCGTAGTAGGGATCGAGGCCGAGGGCGCGGAAGCGGTCGTACAGATAGGCCGCCGCGCTTTCCTGTTCGGCGGCGTACTCGTAGCGGGTGCCGAAGGCGACCAGATCCGCCACGGTCCGGCGGAGCGAGTCGGCGTGGATCTCGCCGGCGATGGACGCGAGAAGCGTGTCGCCCGGGGCGGGAGCGCGGCGGGAGGGCGTGATGCTCCTTTTCGGCGCGGAGCGGAGCGCGCGGATCCACTCCTCCCGGCCGGGCGGCCCTCCGGCGGGCAACGGCGGATCGGCCCCGCCGCCGCCCATCGCGCCCGCGGGAAAGAGGGCGAGCAGAAGGGTCGCCGCGAATATCGCCCTACGCTTGCGGGACGGTCCTCCCGTCGCCGAATGCGATCGCCCGGTACGCTTTCTCCACACGATCCCAGTTCTCCTCACGGTCCAGCGCCCAGTACCGGCCGGTCACCGTGCAAACCACCCCGAGTCCCAGTTCACGGCACTTGTCGTCCACCGCCTCGATGTACGCGGCGCCCGCCTCGGGCCTCTCACCGCGGCGGCCGAGAAGGCTGTGGACGCGAAGGCGCTGCACCCCACGCTCCTTCGCCGTCTCGAGAAGCTCCATCAAGTGGTCCAGCGAGCCGTGGCTGCTGAAGAAGGAGACGATGCCGAGGAGGTGGAGGGTTTTATCGCGTTGCGCCGCCTCATCCATCGCCCAGAGGAAGGCTTCGTTTTTGCGAAAGGAGCCGTCCGCGATCGCCTTGTCGATGCGGAGACGGTCCGAATAGATCACCCGGCCGGCGCCGATGTGGAGGTGTCCCGCCTCGCTGTTCCCCACGGTCCCTTCCGGCAGGCCGACCGCCTCGCCGGCGGCGGCGAGAAGTCCGTGGGGACATTCGGCGAGATAACGGTCCATTTTCGGCGTGTTCGCCGTCGCCACCAGGTTGCCGTGGGTCTCCTCGCGGTAGCCCCAGCCGTCGGCGATCAGGAGGAGGAGCCGCCGTCCCTTCCTCTCCGGCACGCCCCCGAGGAGGTTCTCGCCGGTCATCTCCTTCGGTCGCTTCAAGCCGAGGAGCGCGAGAGCCGTGGGGGCCACGTCGGTGAGCGCGCCCTTCTCCCGGCAGGTGACGCCGTCCACGCCGCCCGCGGAGATGTAGACGAGAGGGACCGGGCTGTCGGTGTGACCGGTGTCCTTCGTCCCCTCCGGGTAGAGGCGCTTCTCCACCGTCCCGTGGTCCGCCGTGATCAGCACGTCCGCGCCGGCCGCGCGCGCCGCCTCCACCACGCGCCCCACGCAGCGGTCCACCGTCTCCACCGCGCGGATCGCCGCGTCGTCGTCCTCCAGGTGGCCGAGCACGTCCATGTTGGCGAAGTTGGCCGTGATGAGGGCGATGCCGGGATCGCCGAGGCGGTCGATGATGGTGTCCGCCACCTTCTCCGCCTCCAGCTCGGGCACGGCGGTGTAGTCCGGCACCGTGGGGGAGGGAATGCCGTGATGCTCCTCGCTGGGGAAGGGGTCGCGGTTCTTGCCGTTCAGGAAGTAGGTGAGGTGGATCAGCTTCTCGGTCTCCACCACCTTCGCCTGGCGGAGACCGGCGCGGCCGACCGTTTCGCTCAGCGTCCCCGCCACCGCGCCGATCGGCGGGAAGGCGACCCGCGCGTTCAGCTTCTCGTGATAGCGGATCATGGTGACGTAGCGGAGGTCGAGCCACTCCCGCACCGGGAAGTGGGGGAAGTCCTTTTCGACGAAGGCCTCGGAAATCTCCACCTCCCTCTCGCCGCGGATGTCGTAGAAGATGAGCGAATCCCCCGGGTCGGGCGCGCCGACCGGTTTTCCGTCCCGGCCGACCAGGACGAGGGGGTTCATCGTTTCGTCCTCTTCCCCGCGCCGGTACGCCTCGAATACGGCTTCGGCCATCGGGGAACGGTATTTCGCTTCGTCCTTCGGTTTCATGTTCACTCCCGGTCGTCGTTTCTATGGTTCGCCGCTCGTGTGGAAAACATAGGAAAAACCCCTCTCCTCGGGCGGGGAAAATCCATTTTAACAGACCCGCGCGGAGGGGACCAGGAAGGGTATGGCCCGATCAGACTCGCGGCCCGCCGGAGGGTTCCGGGAAAAGAGAGGCGACCCCCGCGGCCGCGCCGAGGGGCATCAGGACGAGGAGGTTGCGCCCGAGGGCGGTGCCGTTCATCAGAAAGTCGTGGCTGCCGGTGAGACAATAGGCGGCGCCGAAGAGGAGGAGTCCGCCGCCGAAGAGGAGTGCCGGCGTCCCCGCCCGCCCCCGCGCGCCGGGCACGAGGAGCGGAAGGAGGGCGAAGGGGGCTATCCCCCAGCTCCCGTTCAAGAAGAGGCCCGCGAGGGTGAGACGGATGAAGTCGAGGAGCCGGCCGGCGAGCGCCGCCGGGCCGGGGGGCGCGAAGAGATGGTAAGGCGATTCGGGGACGCCGGCGCCGTACTTGAAGAGGAGCCAGGGGAGGGAGAAGAAAAGAAGCGGCGCGAACCAGCGCGGCCAGGTCCGGCGGAGCGTTCCCGCGCGCCGCGCCCGCCACAGGTAGACCGCCGTGACGAGGAGGAGGAGGGGAAGCCCTTCGTTTTTCACCTGCGCCAGGAAGCCGGCGTGCGCCGCCGCGATGAGCAGGTTCGCCTCGCGCCCCTCTTTCTCCCAGAGGACCAGATGGGTCGCGGCGGCGAGAAGGAAGAAGGCGAGGGGAAGGTCCATGTACGCCACGGTGCCGTGATGAACCAGAAGGGGCATGGATGCGATCACCGCGATGCCGGCCGGGACGGCGCGGCGCCCGGCGGATGCGCGTAGGAGGACCGCCGCGAGAGCGACCACGCCGACGTAGAAGAGGGGAAAGATCGACTTGATCATCGGTTCGTGCCAGTAGCCGATCGCACGGGCGATGAACGCCTCGACGAAGGGGATGCCGAGCGGGTAGCCGGGGAAGCCGGCCCAGTCGCCGGCGAAGAAGTCGGCCGGAAATCCTCCTTCCGCGGCGATCACTTTAGCCCGAAAGGACCAGATCCTCCAGGCGTCCCAGCCGTGGATCGGCCGGAGGAGGGCGTGGCGGAAGACGTAGACCACGTGGACGGCGACCAGGGCGTAGGCGGCCGCGGCGGCGGCTCCGGGGCGGATGCGGGGGACGGCGATCCGAAGCGCGGCGCCGGAGCCTCCGGCGCGGAGGCGGCCGGCGGGATAGAGAAGGACCGGCGCGGCGAGGAGGAGGGAAGAGGCGTGCGCGCCCGCGATGGCGAGGAGGAGAGACCATGTGGCGATGAGGGCGACGCCGAGCCCGAATGCCGCGGCGAGGCGGGCGGCGATCCCTCCGGCGGCGCGCCTTCCGCCCACGAGCAGGAGGAGCCCCTCGCCGGAGGCGAGCATCAGCACGATCGTAATCGCCGCGGCGAGCCCCCCCTTCATCTCTCCATCCTCCGGTAGAGCGTTCCCGTCCCCTCGATGCGCAGGATCTCCTCACAGGCATTGGAGTCGGGCGGCGCCGGCGCGCGGTAGGAAACGACATAGCGGGCGCCGTCCGCCGTGCGGCGCGGGTAGAGATAGAAGGCGGCCTTCTCATACGGGTAGGGGCGCTCGGCGCGCACCTCCACCCTCTCGCCGGGAGGGATCCAGTCCTTGCTCTCTCGGAGGAGCCGCCAGAAACCGGGCGGATTCGCCGCCTCCATTTTTCGGCTCAGGCTCTTCCCGGCGTAGAAAGCGTCGTCCACGCGCCACGTCTGAATCATGTCCGCGCCGCTCCGGAGCGCCAGAAGGAAGGCGCCCGCGAAAAGACCGGCGCGAACCCCGCGGCGGATCCGTTCCCCACGTCCCTTTTTCCCGCCGCGCATGCCGAGGAGGAGCGGGATGAGAAGGGAGAGGACGCCGACGAGAAGAGGGAAAGGGAGGGGCCCGACGCGCGCCCCGAGGATCCCGTTCACGGAGTATTGCGCGCGCAGTTCCGTCTCCCAAAATCGGCGCCAGAGCCGGGCGGATCGTTCTCCGGCGCCGCGCGGGCCGCGCGTTTCGAAGCGCGAGAGGACCACCCGGGTCGCCCCCGGCTCCGGCGCGAGGAGGAAACGGTCGATGCTTCCGCGCCAGAAGGGACTGCCGGAGAGGCGGGTCACGGAACGGCCTTCGGGGATCGGGACGCGCCATTGGGGGACGAAACCGTTCTCCGCGTCGTCCGTCCAGTAGAGGAACGCGCCGGTTCCGGGCGGTTCGACGCGGAGGTCGATCTCGACGCGATCGACGCGGCCGGCGTCGACCGCGAGGCCGCCCGGGCTGAGGAAGGAGGAAACCGGGTCCGCGATTCGGAGTTCGAGCCCCGCCGGGCCGGGGAGGAGACGGCCGGTCGGGGTGGCCCATCCCTGCGCGCCCCCCTCCGCGCGGTCGTAAAGGAGCGCGCCTTCGCCGCCGCTCGCGGGCGACGCGAGGAGCGCCGCCGACAAAAGAAGGAAGGTTTGGATCCGCATCGCTCCTCCGCCCGCGTCATGCCGCCGCTCGTGCGCGTTCATGGTACACGACGGCCGCCCCGCGCGCGAGCCTCTCACCCTCCTTGCCGCCTTCCGCTCCCCTTCCTATAATCCGACGGGACCCCGGTCCGCCGGGCCGGTGTGAGAAATGGGCAAAAAGTCCTCCCGATATTCCACCCGGGGAAAACGGATTGTCGATTCCCGTTGAGAAAGAGAGTGAATTGGGCGGATCGGAGGGAAGGCGGGGTGCGCCGGCGGCGGAGATCGCGCTCGCCGTTCGTCGTCCCTTTCGTTTCCGGCTGATGGTGCTCTCCCACGGCTGGTACGCGCTCCCCCCTTTCCGCTGGGACGACGGGCGTCGCGCGCTGGATGTCGCCTTCCGCGCCGAAGGGGAGCCGGTCGCCTTCCGCGTAACCAGCCGGCGCGACCGGAGCGAAGGGCAGGCCCTGCGGGCGGCGCAGATCGGCGGCGCGCCGGTCGGCCCGGCGGCGAGACGCGAGGCGCGGGCGATTCTCCGATGGGTGTTCCGTCTCGACGACGACTTCGCTCCCTTTCACCGCCTCGCCGCCGAGAGGGGTGAGCTGGATTTCGTGGTCCGTGAGGGGCTCGGCCCGTTCCTCCGCGCGCCGACCCTCTTCGAGGAGTTCGCCAAGGTGCTTCTGACGACGAACGTCAGCTGGTCCGGAACGAAGAGGATGGTCCGGAACCTGATCGATCGGGCGGGCGCCCCGGTGCGCCCCTGGCGAGGGGGCTCGGCGGCGCCTCGCCTCTTCCCGAACCCGAGCGCCGTCGTTCGTCTCGGCGAAAAAGGTCTCCGTGAACAATGCGGGCTCGGTTACCGGGCTCCCTATCTGTACGCCCTCGCCGCGGCGGTGCGCGGCGGCGATCTCGATCTCGACGGGTTCGCCGATCCGCCCCGGGGCACTGAGGAACTCGCGGCGTCGCTCGCCTCGATCCGCGGTTTCGGGCCTTACGCGGTGAGCACTCTTCTCGTCTCGCTCGGCCGGTACGATCGCCTCATTCTGGATTCCTGGATCCGAAAGACCGTTTCGGACGTTCATTTTCGTTCCCGCCCCGTCACCGACCGGGCGATCGAGCGACGCTACGCTCCCTGGGGGCGTTGGAAAACGCTCGCCTGTTGGTTTGATTGCGCCTGGGCTTCGTGGCTCGGAAACGCCCACGCCGCCGGCGAAACACCCGACCTCTGAAAGGAGACCGGTTTCATGCGCGCACGCGCTTTTCTCGCGTCCCTCGCCTTTCTCACGCTCCTCGCGGCGCGTCCTCCCCTCGCCGCGGCCGCCGTGCCCCACATCACCGAACACGTGATCCGCGCCGAGCTCGAACCGGGCGCGTCGACGATCCGCGTGACCGATCGGATCAGCGTCGTGGAGATCGAAACGAGCGTGTTTCGTTTTCTTCTCAACGAGAATCTCAAGATCGACCGAATCGCTCTCGGCGAGCGGGAACTGCAATGGCGGCGGAGTGAGAACGATCCTTCTTTTTGGGAGGTGGCCGAGGGCTCGGAGGGGGAGACCTGGGAGAACGCGCGGGTGGTCGAGGTGAACGTCCCTCGATCGGGCGGAGGAACGGCGGACCTGACCGTCGTCTACTCCGGTCGTATCCTCGACTCGCTGCAAGCGCCCGGGGACGCCTACGCCCGCTCCTTCGCGACCACCAGCGGCATCATCGAGACGCGGGGCGCCTTCCTCGGCGGCTCCACGGTCTGGCTGCCGACGGTGCCGGGGGACCGCTTCACATTCCGGCTCGAGACGACGGTGCCTCGGGGTTGGGAGACGGTGTCCCAAGGGAAGCTGGATGGGCGTTTCGAGCGGGGAAGTCGCCTTGTCTCCCGATGGTCGAGCGATGTCCCGATGGAGGAAGCCTACCTCGTCGCCGGCCCCTACCATCTCCGCGAGTCCGATTTCGAAAACATAAAGATCCAAACCTTTCTCTACGACGCCGAGGACGCGGAACGACTCCACCAAACCTACACCGCCGCGACCCGGAATTATCTCGAACGCTACAGCCGCCAATACGGCCCCTACGCCTATCCCAAGTTCGCGCTGGTGGAGAATTTCTGGCAGACCGGGTATGGGATGCCCTCTTTCACGCTTCTCGGCGACCGGGTGATCCGCCTCCCCCATATCCCATTCACGTCTTATGGACACGAGATCCTTCACAACTGGTGGGGGAACGGCGTCTGGGTGGATTGGGAGAAGGGCAACTGGTGCGAGGGGCTCACCGCCTACGGCGCCGACTACGCCTATCAGGAAGACAAGGGGCCGGAAGAAGCGGCCGCCTACCGGCGCGGCGAGCTGCAGAAGTTTCAGGATTACGTGAGCGGCGCCGAGGACTTCCCCCTCGTCGATTTCCGCGGGCGCCACAATGCTTCCACTCAGGCGGTGGGCTACTCCAAGGCGACCATGGTCTTTCACATGCTCCGGAAGGAGATCGGCGACGAGGCGTTTCGGACGGGACTCCGCCGTTTCTACGCGGAACGGAAGTTCCTCTTTTCCGATTGGGGGCATCTTCGCGCCGCCTTCGAGGCGGCGAGCGGTGAGGATCTGGAGGGCTTTTTCCGTCAGTGGACCACGCGGACCGGCGCGCCCTCCCTCCGCATGGAGAAGGTGAAGGCCGGGTCGGCGGGGGACGACCGTTTCGAGGTGAAGGGACGGTTGGTTCAGGAGGGAACGCCCTGGCGGATCGATGTTCCGGTGGTGATCGAGACGGACGCCGGACAGGACACGGTGATCGTTTATCTGGAGGACCGCGAGAAATCATTCGAGTGGAAGGGGCGCGGACGGCCGGCGGTGGTCGCCGTGGATCCCGGCTTCGATATCTTCCGGAGGCTTCACCGGGAGGAGATCCCGCCCGCCCTTTCCGGCACCCTGGGAGGCGACTCGACCCTGATCGTTCTCCCGGCGGAGGGCGGTTCGGAGTCGGGCGAGGCGTTGGAGGATCTTGCGCGCGGCTGGGCGGAGAGGAGCGGCGCCCGGATCGTGCGGGGCGAGGCTCCGGCGGACCTCCTGGCGCGGCGGACGGTCTGGCTGCTCGGGGAGACGGCGTACACGGACCGCTTTCTGGGGGGACTCCCCGAGGGGTGCGCCGTCTCGGCCGACTCGATCGTACTCCCCGGCGGGCGCTTCGGGCGGGAGGGACGCGGCTTCGTCCTCACCCTGGTCCACCCGGAGAACCGGGATCTCACCTGGTCCCTTTTCCTCCCGGGCGATGCGGGGTCGATCCAGGCGGTGGGGAGGAAGACGCCCCACTACGGCCGTTACGGTTACCTCGTCTTCGAGGGGGAGACCAACGTGGGGAAGGGGGAATGGCCGTCCGGTGTTTCTCCCCTCCGGCAACGCCTGGCCGTCGGCCGTTAGGGATCCGGGATGAGCCATGCCGCCTCTCGACCGGAGGAGCGGAATGGACTATCTTTCCAAAAGATAGGCGCGCCAAACCGCGGGCGATCGCGCCCTCCGAGCGAAAGGGAAAAGAACCGCATGCCACATACCGCCCTTCGGTTTTCGGTTCGGATCATCGCGACGGCGATCACCGCGGTATTCCTCGCCGGTTGCGGCGGCGGGAGCGACTCCCGCCCCACCGGTCTCCGCGTGGCGGTGATCGGGCTGGACGGCGCCACATGGGACATCCTCGATCCTTGGATCGAGGAGGGGATCCTCCCCAACCTCGCCCGTCTCCGCGCCGAGGGATGCCGCGGCGATTTGGAATCGGTGCTTCCGCCCCTTTCCGCTCCCGCCTGGACGTCGGCGATCACCGGCGTGAACCCCGCCAAGCACGGCATCTTCGACTTTGAATTGGTGGACCGGCGGAAATTCCTGCCCGTGCCCGCGACCTCTCTCGACCGGCGGGCGAAAGCGGCCTGGGAATACATGACCGAGAGCGGCCGGCGCTCGGTTGTGATCAGCGTGCCGGTCACTTCGCCGCCCGATTCGGTCGACGGGATCATGATCTCCGGTTTCCCCCATCTGGATCAGAGCGGCTACACGTGGCCGCCGGAACTCGAATCGGAACTGCTCGGTTGGCGGCTCGACCGTTACGGCGAATATCTCCCCCCCGGCGGCGAAGACGCATTCCTCGTCAACCTGAACGCCACCCGCGAAGCGCGCGCCCGGATCGCCCTCGACCTCTTCCAAAACGAGGATTGGGAGCTCTTCTGGCTCGTCTTTATGGGGACCGACAAGGTGCAGCACTTCTTCTGGAAGTTCATGGACCCGGAGGGGCGCGAGGTGGACCCGGAGCTGCGCGAGCGTTACGGCTCGGCGATCCGCGATTTCTGGATCCGCACGGACGAGATCGTCGGAACGTTCCTGGACGCCATGGACGACCGGACCGTTCTCTTCGTCATCTCCGACCACGGCTTCGGACCGGTGACCCGGGAGCTGCAGGTTCTCCGATGGCTCTGGGGAGAGGGGTACTGCGACCCCAACCCTGTCCGCTCGCGGGTGCTCTATTTCACCCACCTCGGCGGACGGATGACGGTGAACGACAAGAAACGCTTCCCGATGGGCGTGGTGGAACCGGAAGCGCGGAACGCGCTCCTACACGAGATCCGCGACAAACTGCTCGCCCTCGAGGACCCGGAGAACGGCGCGAAGGTCGTGCGAGCCGCCTACAAGAAGGAAGAGATTTACAACGGGCCGCTCATGGACGACGCGCCGGATCTGATCTTCCTGCCGGAGAGAGGCTACTTCTTCGGCCGCGGATCCCCCTATGAAGAAGGGGAGGGGATCTTTCGCGAGCCTTCCTACACCTTTTCCGCTTACCACGAGCCGCGGGGGATCTTCCTCGCCCAGGGTCCTTTCGTGAAGAGAGGAGGCGTCGCCGGCGGGATGAAGCTGATCGATCTCGTGCCGACGGTGCTCCGCCTCCTCGGCGAGCCGATTCCGGAAGAGATGGACGGCCGGCCGATGGAGGGTCCCTTCGAGCCGGGGATCGACGAGCGCGCACCTCTCCGCGTCACCGGGCGTTCCATCACCCGCGACATTCCCGCCGACGCGGTCGCCGAGGCGCGCGAGAACCTCGAGGCGCTCCCCTATCTGCGCTGAGGATGAGGGAACCGGATCCCGCGACGCATCGCATGGGGATCCGGTTCCCTTGTTACGGCGCGTAAGGCCGCGTGAACCGAAGGCGCCCCCTCAGCCCGCGGCCGTGTTCCCCCTCCGCCTGTACAACAGGTAGAGAAAGAGCGGGACGGCGGGGAGGAGCCAGAAGGTCCGCATCGTGTAGAGCGCGCTCACCATCATCACCGCGCAGATCCCCCAAAAGCCGGACCAGATGTCCTCCTTGCGGCCGGTCATCCAACGAGCGAGGAGAAGCCCGGTCAGACACGCCGCCACGTTGACCAAGAACTGAGTCATCGTTCTCTCCTATACCTCGTCGTCGTCTCCGAAGAGAATGTCGTCCGCTCCGTTGGACGCCAAGCCCCCGATGATGCCGCCGACGACGGGGCCTGCGCTTGCGCCGCTGATTCCTCCGGCGATCCCGTCTACCGCCACCATGACGACGAATCGAAGAAGTCGGGATTGCTCATCCTGCAGCTTCGTCATACCTCCCGATACCCACTCGTCGGCGTGTCTCGCGATCCAGTATTCGGCGGAGTGGACCCAGATGTCGGCGGCGTAATCCAGAACCGATCCTTTCCGCGGGGCGCCGTAGAGCGCGCAGTGCTCTTCATAGACGGCGCGGGCGTCCGGGGAGCACGCCTCCTCTGTGAAACGCTCCCACCAGAGGAGATCTTCCCCCGTGAAGGCCGTGGCGGCGAGAATCGACGGATCTTCGAGAGCTTGAAGAGCAATCTTGCGGCCCCTTTCGATGTAAAGATTCACATCGTCCGCCGTCGGAGGCTCCATGCCGTGTTCGAGGGCGAATGCGCCGACCGCCGCCGTGGTCCGGGTGAGTTTCTCCGTTTTGGAAAGCGACGGCTCATCGCATACCGCGTGGATCTTCTCCAGAACCCGGTTGTGAAGCTCGCCGGCGCTCGGGCTCGGATCGTCCGCGGCGGTGGGTCCGCCGACGGAGGAGCCGTCCAGGTCGCAGCCGACGACGAAAAGGAAAGCGAAAAGGGCCGCGAAACACGCGCCCGTGACCGTTAGCCAATACTTCCTCAAGTTCTTCCACCTCTCCCGTGCCGCAGCACGTTATCGGACCTTTCGGCCGGGCCGCCTCCGCCCGCTTCCGCTCTTCGCCCCGCGGGGCGCCCGGCACCGCGCGCGGGGGCGGAGCGGGAAAGCGTCCCGGTATTCTCGGCCGAACCGGGACGGGATTGCGCCGTGGGAGTCCATGCGGGCGCCGTCGTCGTGGACCGAGGAGCCCGCCCCCTGAATGAGGAAGGGCAAGAGGCGTGCCGTCGCCGAGAACGCTCTCACCTCCGAGGAGACAAGAGTTTGCGCGCGCGGGGGGGAGGGTGCGGCGAAAAATACTTTCATTTTCGGAAAAACATTTTCACGCGGGCGTGCCGGACCGCCGACGCCGATTCGTTTGAACCGACCGAGCTTACTCTTCGTCTCTCTCTTGGACCGTGGAGGTGGATCACGATTCGTCCCTCGGGGCCGACTCCGCGACGGAAGGAAACGCGACCCGCGTTCGTTGGAAGAGACCGATGGAAGGATCGGGTCGCGCTTCGGCAGTGGGTGCCGCTACAAATGGAGGGACAAAACGATGCGCCGCACGGGCAGCATTCCGCCGATCGTTCTCGCTCTCCTTTTTCTCTTTATCGCCGCCTGCGCCTCCGACGCCCCGAGAGTCGCCGCCGCGCGAAAAATCCCGATCCGGGACTTCTTCCGCCACCCGGAAGAGACGGAATACAAGCTCTCTCCCTCCGGCCGGCATCTGGCTTTCGTCGGTGTGTATCAGGGACGGGACAATCTGTTCGTGAGGGACATCCGAACCGGCGAGTCGCGCCGTGTGACCGGCGACACCGAGAGGGACGTGAACCGTTTCACCTGGGGAAACGACGAGCTTCTCCTCTACATCCAGGACGACGGGGGGGACGAGAACTACAAACTCTACTCCGTGGATATCGAGGAAGGCGCCGTCCGCTGCCTCACCGACTTCGACGGCGTGAAGACCCGCCTCGTCAGCCGGCTGAAAAAACGCCCCGACGAGATGTTGATCGGCCTGAATAAACGCGATCCGCGGATCTTCGATCTCTACCGCCTGAACACCCGGTCCGGTGCGATGGAGATGGTGTTCGAGAACCCCGGTGATATTCGTTCCTGGATGGCGGATGAGGAGGGTGTGATCCGGATCATCGACGGAACGAGCATGATGTACAGGCGGAACGCGGAGGAGGAGTTCATCGAAACGCTCACCACCGATCCGGACGACATCTTCGATCCCTGGTTCTTCGCCCCCGAGGAAGACCACGTTTACGCCTACTCCAATGTCGGGCGGGATAAGATCGCCATCGTCGAATACGACATGGCGAAGGGGCGCGAGGTCCGGGTGCTCTTCGAGCATCCCGAGTACGATACCTTCGGCGACGACGAAAGGGATCTCTTCGACTATTGCGCGAAGAAGGAGAAGCTCCTCTACGCGCTCTACACGGGAGAGAGGCGGACCTACCACTTCTTCGATCCGGAGATGGCCGCGTGGCACTGGCGGCTTCGGGAGCGGCTCGGCGACTACGAGATCGCGATCGAGTCCCGGAACGACGACGCCGACCGCTTCGTCCTGCTCGTCACCTCGGACCGCCTTCCGGGGCGGTACTACCTCTACGACGCGAATGCGGACGACCTGCAATTCCTGCGGGACGCCGCTCCCTGGTTGGAGGAGGCTCGGATGGCGGAGACCCGGCTGATCCGCTACGAGGCGCGGGACGGGCTCCTCATCCACGGTTACCTGACGATCCCCGCCGGCGCGGAGCCGAAGAACCTGCCGCTCATCGTCCACCCCCACGCCGGGCCGCAGTGGCGGAACTCCTGGGGTTTCGACGCGAAGACACAGTTTCTCGCCAACCGGGGCTACGCCGTCTTTCAGCCGAACTTTCGCGGGTCCGAGGGGTACGGCAAAGCGTTCATGCGGGCCGGATTCAAGCAGTGGGGCTTGGCGATGCAGGACGATATCACCGACGGCGTGCATTGGCTCATCGATCAAGGGATCGCCGATCCCGACCGGATCGCCATTCTGGGGTGGAGTTTCGGCGGCTATGCGGCGCTCGCGGGGATGGCGTTCACGCCCGAGATCTACGCCTGCGGCGTGGACATGTGGGGGATCTCCAATTACTTCACGTTCTTCGGATCTTTTCCCGCTTACTGGGGCCCTTACCTTGACGAGATTCGCGTACGCTGGGGGGACCCGGTCGAGGATAGCCTGCAAATGGCGGAGACGTCGCCAGCCCTCCACGCCGACAAGTTCCGCGCGCCGATCCTGATCGTCCAGGGGGAGAACGACCCCCGTGTGAAAATGAGTCAATCCGAAGAGATGGTGAACGCCCTCCGGGAGGCGGGCAAGGACGTGGAGTATGTCCTCATTCCCGGCGAAGGGCACGCTCTCTCGGACGAGAAAAAAACCATCGAACTGATGGAGAAGATCGAGGACTTCCTCGCCCGGCACATGGGGAAGGACGTTCCTTGATCAGGAGCGAAAATCTCACCACGAAGAACACGAAGATCAAGAAGGATTCCTCGTAACCAGATACCTTTTCTCTCGCCCGTTCGCGAAAAGGTATCTGGTTACGAAGGTGCGTGAATTCCGGGGACACAATACGGAATTCACCGTTTCGTCGGGGCTTCCTTCTCGTGTGACCTGGGGTGATTCCCCAAGGACAGCCAGACGATCGGGATGCATGCATGCCCGTGATACCGGGGTTTTTAGTATTCCGTATTGTGTCCCCAGAACTCGGGGTTTTTAGTATTCCGTATTGTGTCCCCAGAACTCGATTTCGATTGCGATTTCGATTTGGATTTCGAGTCTGATCGCGATTGGGGATCGAGTGAGGGTGTGGGGGTGCGCAGGATCAGCGGAACATCTTCTTGATCGTTCCCCAAGAGGTCGTATCCCGCCGGGCTATCGGGACCGACGTGAACACGCACCCCACATCTAACGCTCCTATCAGACCGCAACCTCCGGAGTTCCCCGGTGCACAAGGCGATTCATCCGCAATCGAGTAGTCGCCGTTCTCCGGATCACAGAAAAGGGGATTCACACAGATGTTTCCATTCATTCCACAGGAGTCGCAACCAGGATAATAATCCCAATCAACATTGCCCCACGAATTGTTACATACGATTGTCTCGACGTAGCAAGTACCGATGCCCATTTGGTTCCCCACCGACAAATTATTATATGTTTCACAACTCATCGCGTTGATCCCAACCCAGCTATTACTTACGACTGTATTCGAGGCGATCACTCCTTCGTCAACACCTATCCCCCCCCCCCTCATTCAGGACAACCAGATTTCCCTCCACTCGACCTGTGCCCACTATATCAAGACAGTATGAGGTCGACTCGTTAGCCATAAATATGTTGTTGGTCAATATAATGTTTGAGTATTCGGCTCTTATCCCTCCATAGCCCCCAACGTTGCCTTGAAATAAGTTGTTTTTGATAAAAACACACCCGTCATCCACCCCATAGATCCAAATACCCGCGGCATTATTGGAGCACGTGTTTTCAATAAACTGGTTGCCCTCGATCACGCTGCCCCCGCAACCTTCGCAAGGGTTTGAAAAGGCCAGCCCACCGCCACGGCTCTTGCTGTTGTTCGCCCTGATGATGTTTCCGCGTATCGTCACGCGGCCCCCACCTATGATCCTTATCCCCCCACCCCAACCAGCTATCGTACTTGGGTTCGCATTCTGGATCGTGAATCCCTCGACGAGTGCGTCTGGGGATTGGAAAACTCGAACGACTTGACGATATTGCGGATTGAACGAGGGACTACCGTCCAGGATGGTTACTTCGGGGCCTGATTCGCTGATCAGCGTAAAGTCGGTAATCCCGGTGATCTGAAGATTCACATAGTACGTGCCCGCCGCCACGAGCACCGTGTCTCCATCACCGCTCGAGTCGATCGCTGCCTGAATATCAGGCGCGTCACCTGTCGAATCAGGGAGCACATACCACGTCCTTCCGGACGCGGTCACTGCCGCGAAAAGTACGCAAAGGAGCGGGATGACGAGAAATAACCGGCATACATGGGAATGGAAGTGGGGGTGATTCATCTTCTTTTCCTGTCCGGTGAATCTAATAATTATTATCGCATGAAAATTTACTTTTAGCTAATGAAATCCTCGCCCTCGTAACCAGATACCTTTTCTCTCGCCCGTTCGCGAAAAGGTATCTGGTTACGAAGGTGCCGAGTGCGAAGGCGCGAATGGCAGGCGCCCTTCGCGGGCGGATGGAGGGCAGGACCCGGCCGCGTTCCCGTTCTCGTTTACGGCTTATCATCGCTATCGGGGCCGATTTCGATTGCGATTTCGATCCCGATAGCGATCCCGATAGCGAGAGCGATTGGCGAGTACGGGAACGTGCACGGAAGAGGCAGCGGCGCTCCTCCCCTTAATCGAACTTCAAGAGCCGCGAGGCGAGGAAGGCGAAGAGGAGCGCGTAGACGGCGAGCATCCCGAGCATCGGCAGGATGGTGAGGGTCGTGCCGTCGTAGGCGACCAGCTTCATCAGTCCATCCATCGCCCAGGCGGTGGGGAAGATGTGTCCCACCGCTTTCATCGTGTCCGGCACGATCTCGAGCGGCCACCAGCAACCGCCGAGGGAGGCCATCACCAGGGTGACCAGCACACCGATGGACGCCGCCGTCTCCGGCCGCCGTATGTAGAGCCCCAGAAAGCAGCCGATCGATGCCGCGACCACGGCGTAGAGGAGAAGAAGAAGCGCGAGCCCCAGAGGATCCCTTCCCCACTCCATGCCGAAGAGAAACGTGGAGACGATCACCAGAAGCGCGATCTGCGTTACGGCGATCAGCGTTTTTCCCAGCAGCTTGCCGAGGAACACCTCGAAGCGGGAGAGAGGGGACGCGCCGAGCCTCCGCAGGTGGCCGCCCGCGGACTCGACGGCGATCTGCGCGGCGCCGCCCGTGAGCGCGACGATGAGCACGAACATGATCAGGTTGCCCGGCACGGAGAGAAGGAAGCCGCGGGGCCTCTCATGAATACCCGAGGCGGGCCGGCTCCGGAGCGTCACCAGCGGCGGGCGCGCCGCGAGAGAATCATAGAGCGCCGCCAGGGCCGTGTCCGGCGCGCTTCGAAGGGTCGAGTCCGGAATCTCGTACAGATGAGAGAGAATGCGGAGCGCCGCCAGAGTGGAATTCATCAGGTGGCCCCTCTCGCGGAGGGGGGAGCCGCCGCCGCGCCGCGCTACGCGGATCGTGGAGCGTTCGCCGGAGAGGACGCTGTCGGTGAATCCCGCGGGGATCTCGATCCAGTTGGAGAGCGCCGCGAACGCCGAATTTTCGCGCGCCACGGCGTAAGGCGCCCAGGTCGAGTCCGCCAGCTCGGCGGCCACCACCCGCCCGAGAAAACGATCGTCCTCGTTCAGCACGGGAAGGGGCTGTTTTCCCCCCCGCCCGCCTCCGCGGAAGGCGTTCCCGAAGACGAAGATGAAGAGCACCGGCATCAGGAACATCCAGAGGAGAGCCTGGCGGTCCCGTAGGGTGATCGTCCAGTCGGTACGGGCGACGGCGAAGACGGCGCGCATCATCGGATTCCCCTCCGGAGCTGCCGCGGGAAGAGGATCGTGCCGATTCCGCCGGTGACGACGCCGATGGCGGCGAGGACCGCCGCGTAGGGGAGAACCTCTCTCGCGCCGCCCCCCCAGACGATCACCTGTTGGAATCCCTGAATCGCGTAATAGTTCAAGGTCAAACGGCCGATCCGTTGCATCGCCTCGGGGAGCATTTCCAGAGGCATCATGCTCCCGCCGAGGATCGACATGCCGAGGATGACCACCGAGGAGAGCGCGTCCCCCTGTCTCTCCGTCCGCGTGATGGAGAAGAGGAGCGCCATGACGCCGGTGATGGCGACCCCCTCGGCCAACACCATCAGGAGCGCCGCTTCGATCTTGCCGAGCGGGATCCCGAAAATGAGGCGCCCGGCGAAGGCGACCAACAGGTGACAGAGGACGAGAAGCAGGATGGTGCCGATCCATTTCGAGAGGAGGATCGATCGCATCGGCGTGGGGCTCGAGAGAAGCCGCGCCAGATGCCCAGCCTCGCGCTCCCGGATCAGCTCCCGCATACTGATCTGCCCCACGAAGAGCAGGCCGAGCGCCAGCATGCCGGGGAAGATGTAGGCGAAGATGTTGACCGTTCCCCCCGGGCCGTCCTCTTCTTCCTCTTCGATCACCGTTTCGACGACACGGATCGCCGGTGGATAGAGGAGGCGCTCCGCGTCCTGAAGGCGATGGCTCATGAGGATCGAGACGGCGGCGATCGCCGCGTCGGAGGGCGGGCCGTCCCCTTCCATGAAATCGGCGACCTCGGCGAGGGGCTCACGGAGCACGCGGCTCGCCGTGTCGAGAAAACCGGTGATGATCCGTGCGAACGTCTCGGCGATCTCCGGTGTGATCGTCTTGCCGGGATCGCGGATCAGTGTGAGTTCCGCCGGCACACCATCCAGGAGATCATCGCTGAACCCTTCGGGGATGATGAGGAGCGCGGCGGCGTCCCCCTCGGCGACGATCGCCTCCCCCGTCCCAGGCTCGACCGGTTCCGCCCGCACGTACTCGGCGGCCTGCTCGTTTTGGAGGGCGCCGGCGAGGAAACGCCCCAGTTGGGTTTCGTCGTGATTCTCCACGAGAAGGCGGGTGGGGGGGATCGTCGTCCCGCCGCCGCTCGGGCCGAAGGCGGCGCCGATCACGCCGACCAGCACGAGCGGGAAGAGGAGCATCACCACCGTCCCCACCGGCGAGTGGAAACGGCTGCGGAGGTCCTTTCGTACGAGGGCGCGGATCGCCGTCATTCCCGGATCTCCCGGCCGGTCAGTTTGATGAAGAGGGATTGGAGCGACGGGCGCCGCACCGAAATCTCCTCCACCGTGTCGAGATGTCCCAGCTTTTCATTCAGGAGGCGGAGCACCTCCGGTCCCGGGAGGGCGACGGAGAGGGCGGCGCGCCCTTCCTCGGCGCTCACCACCTCCACCTCGTCCGCGCCGCCCAGGGCGGCTCGGATCTCGGCGGCGGCGAACCCGCCGGAGAGGACCACGAGTTCCCCCTCGCCCAGTCGATCCACCAACTCCCGCGCGGTCCCCTCGACCAGCATGCGGCCGTGGTCGATGATGCCGACGCGGCGGCAGAGGTCTTCCGCCTCCTCCAGGTAGTGGGTGGTGTAAACCACGGTGGTTCCGGCGGCGGCCGTCTCCCTCACCAGGTCGAGGATGGCGATCCTCCCCTGCGGGTCGATACCGACGGTCGCCTCGTCGAGGAGGAGCACCTTGGGCTCGTGGACGAGCCCGGTGAGGAGGTTGAGGCGGCGCTTCATCCCGCCGGAGTAGGTCTTCACCGCTTTCTTCGCCTTCTCCGCGAGGCCGCCCCGCTCGAGGAGCGCGGCGATCCGCCGGTCCAGCTCCCGGCCGCCCATGCCGTAGACGCGCCCCCAGAAGAGGAGGTTCTCGCGCGCCGAGAGGTCCTCATAGAGGGTGACCTCCTGGGGGACCACGCCGAGGAGGCGCTTGGCGGCGCGCGGGTCGGCGTCCATCGAGATGCCGGCGATCTCCACCGATCCGGCGTCCGGCTTGAGAAGGCCCGCGATCATCGATAGTGTTGTTGTCTTGCCGGCGCCGTTCGGGCCGAGAAGGCCGTAGATCTCGCCCGGGCCCGCCTCGAAGGAGATGTTGTCGACGGCGAGGAGTGTTCCGTAGCTCTTGCGTAGGCCGGAAACGCGGATCATCGGGGGGACCTCCGGGGGCCGGCGGTTCGGCCGGTTCGGGATGACGGGTTGCGAAAACTCGGGGAACAGCATATCACAAGGGGGAATGGGGTCAACGACGGTGGGCGGAGGGGTGGAGTGTTCGCCCGGAACCGTTTGCGCGAGATAAAATTGTGACGGGAGGAGCCATGTATCCGGAGATGACCATCACCTTTCACGGCGGCAAACGAGTGAACGCCGATTTCAAGGGATTCACCCATAAGACCGACCAACCCCCCGAGGACGGCGGTGAATGGACCGCGCCGGAGCCGGTGGACTATCTCTTCGTCGGGCTCGGCACCTGCGCCGCCCACAGCGTTCTTTCCTTCTGTGAACTCCGGAAGATCTCGACCGACGGCCTCCAGGTGATTCTCCGTTTCGAGAAAGATCCGGAAGAGAAACGCGTCGCTAAAATCATTCAGGAGATTCATCTCCCCGAAGATTTCCCGGAGAAGTACAGGCCCGTCGTCGCCCGCGCCGTGCGCTCCTGCACGGTGAAGCGCTACCTCGAGCGCCCTCCCGAGATCGAGACGGTGGTGGCGGAGTAAACGGGGATAGTCACGGATTATCATCGTTTGTCGCGCCCATTGCGAAGATCTCTTTGCAAAAGAATGGTTTGGAGTTATTCTGTCAGCGGGTGCTCCGATGAACCGCTATTTCGGGAGGGAGCCATGATCCGCCGCGCGATTCCCGCCGTGTTCGCTTCGCTCGTTCTCCTTACTCTGGCCGCCGGTTGTTTATTCGATTCGGATCAGTGGGCCGGACCGCCCGGGCCGCTCTCTTATCACTCTCTTCGTTATCAGACGCCCGTTTTAGCGGGTTCGGAGACGGACAGCGTCGAAATCGGTATCACCCGATCGAATCCCGGTGATCGTATCCTGTGGGTGGCTTGCGATTTGCGGGGGAACACGATTCAGATTACGGGGGAGGGAAGGCAATTAAACGGAATGTTCTCGTGCGTGATCTGCAATGAGTATATTACTCTACCTCTCCCTTCACTCGAGGAAGGGTTATACATTCTCTCCGCGGGTGTCGTGAGGGATACCCTGGAAGTCACGCCCTCCGATTCGATCCCGGTGAGGCGCATCGCCGCCCACGGAAATCTATATTCCAGCGACCGGGAGGGATGCGTGCAGTTTCATGCCGGGGACCTGGGTATCGCCCTTTCCGGCGTTCCCGACTCCCTCATCGGTCCCGGTAGGTTTCTCGTCCATATGCGCGAGATCGACGAGGATCCCTGCGGCTTCGACTCCCCCTTCATCGATCTCTACGCCGAATTCCTGAGCGCCGAGCTGTTGGAGTAGACGCACCCGCTCCTCATCCCCTTCCTCCCCCTGGGAGTCCGTCCCCTGATGTCGTATACTCCCGGCGGGGGGGACGACGATGGCCGCCTTTCGATTCGTTCATGTCGCGGATGTTCATCTGGACGCGCGGTTCAAGAGCCGGGACGAGCACCTCCGGGAGCGCTTGGCCGGAGCGCTCCGCGATTCCTTCTCGAACGCCGTGGAGCTCGCCCTCCGGGAGGGGGTCCACGCCTTCCTCGTCGCCGGCGATCTCTTCCACACGCCGGAGATTGCCTACGGGACCGAGCGTTTCCTGATCAATGAGTTCGAGAAGCTCGCCGGGGCGGGGATCGCCGTCTTCTACGCCCACGGGAACCATGACCCCGGCGGGGCGGCGTCGCCGCTTGCAGGAATCCGTTGGCCGGATGGAGTGGAGGTGTTCCGTGACGGGACGCCGCGCGCGGTGGAAGTGAAGGACGCCGACGGCCGCCCGGTCGGCCGAATCACCGGCGCCGGGCATGCGACTTCGGCGGAAGGGGAGAACCTCGCCGCCTGTTTTCCCGCCGCCGTCGGGCCGCTCCCCGAAGTCGCCCTCCTCCATGCGAATGTCGAGGGGGGACAGACGGCGGGGGAACACGAGCGATACGCCCCGTGTGTCGCCGCCGATCTGGAGGGGAAGGGATACGACTACTGGGCGCTCGGCCACATCCACCTCCGTCAGGCGATCGACGCGCGCGTCGCGGCGCGCTATTCCGGGTGCGTCCTCGGCCTCTATCGGAACGAGACCGGCCCCAAAGGAGCGCTCTTCGTCGAGGTGGAGAGGGGCGCCGCGCCCAAAGTGGTTTTCCAGGCGACCGCGCCTCTTCTCTGGGAGAGGATCGAGGTGAATCTCGGCGGCGCGGAGGACGTGGACGCCGCGCGCGAGAGGATCGCCGCCGCGATCGGCGAACGCTTCGGCGGCGCGGGTGACGTCCTCGTCACCGTGGGCCTTCTCGGTGAGACTCCCGCCGCGCCCCGCCTTCGGGATCGGGAGACGCGCGTGACGATGGAAGAGGAGATCGCCGGGGAGGCCGGGCTTGATCTCTTGAAACTGGAAACGGGAAATCTTCGATCCCCCGTCGATGAGGAGGAGATGCGCCTCCCGCCCCTCGGCGAGCTGCTCGATTTCGTCGCCGTCCTCCGGGAGGGGCGGGAACCGATCGCCCCTCTCGCGCCGGAGAAGCTCGCCGCCGCGCCCGACAAGGCCGCCGCGCGCGAGGAGTATCTCCGTTCCCTTCTCGATGGGGCGGAGGAGGAGCTGATCCGGCGGATGTGGAGGGACGAGCCGTGAGGGTGCGGGCGATCCGGATCGAGGGATACGGCGCGCTCGGCGGGCGCTCCTTCGAGAACCTCCCGCCCGGCGTGGTTCCCATCGTCGGCCCCAACGAGGCGGGGAAGTCGACGTTCCGCGCCCTCCTCGCCGACCTCATCTACGGGTTCGATCCGGCGAACCGGGAGAGCCACCCCTTCGTCCCTTGGGACGGCGCCGACACCGGCGTCGAGGCGGATTTCGCGCGCGAAGACGGGCGCGGCTTCTCCGTTCGTCGCCGCCTGCGAAGCACCGCGCTCGGCGACCGGACCGACGGGAAGAAAGAACGGATCGGAAACAACCCGGTCGAGGAAGCTCGTCACGTTCCACGCGCGCTCTTCCGGAGCATCTACGATCTAGATCGTGAAGATATGAACTTTCCACGGGATTCCTGGGACGCCGTAAAGGATCGCCTTCTCGGGGCGGCGGGCGAGAAGAGGATCCGCCCGGCCCGCGAGGTCGCGGAGGAGTTGGAGGGGAAGGCCGATTCCCTCTGGCGTCCCGACCGGCGGGGAAAGCCCCGGGCGAAGGAAATCGCCGACCGCCTGAAGGATCTGGGGGTATCTCTCCGGGACGCGAAGGAACGGGACCGGTCGATGCGCGCGCTGGAGAAGGAGGCGGAGGAACTCGCGGCGCGGGACGAGGCGCTGGGGAGGAAACGGGTGGAGATCCGCGCGCGCGCCGAGAAGGCGCGTTTTTGGGCCGATCTCCGGGGGAAACTGGAGAGGCGGCGGGCGCGGATCGACGACGCGGGGGATATCGGGCCCTATGCGGACGTTCCGGAGGATCCTCTCGCCCGTCTCGCCGAGCTGGACGACCGCGTCCGCGAGGGGGAGGAGGCGCTTCGGGAGAAGGGGGCCGAGAGGGAGTCGTTGGAGAAGGCGGCGGGCGCTGTCGCGAGCGGGGACGATCGGATCCTCGCCGCGGAGGACCGGATCGGCGCGGCGGTCCGCGGCGCGGCGCTCCTCGCCCAGTTCCGGGAGGATCGGAAGTCGCGCCTACGCGAGATCGAGGAGAACGCCGGGGCGCTCCGTGAGAAGGCGCGGGACCTGATCGCGGAGCCGGAGAGGGCGGAGGAGCTTCCGGTTCTCTCTCCGGCGGAGTTGGAGTCCCGGATCCGCGCTTGGCGGCGCGCCGAGAGCGGAAGGAGCGGTCTGGAGTCGGCGGCGCTCCTCCTCGAAAGGGTCCCGGTTCCTTCGGCGATGTCGATCGTCCTTTCCGTTTTTATCGGGATCGCCGCGGCCATCGCGGGGATCCTTATTCCCTCTCCGGGGAGACTCGCCGCCTTCGGCGCGGCGGCGGTCGCGGGATTCGTTGCCGTTTTTCTGTGGTCGCGGCGCGGGGCGGATGCACGGGCGAACCGCCGCGCCGCGGAGGAGGCGGCCCGCCGCGAGGAAGCGCTCCGTGAAGCGCGCACCGAGGAGGAGAATCGGCTCGCCGCGATCCGCGACTATCTCGCCGATTGGGGCGTTCTCGACCATCGTCTCCACGACCCGGGCGAAACACTTCTTTGGGACGTGAAGGAGCTTCTCGATCGTCGCGAGACGGGGCGCCGTCTCGAACGCTCGCGGCGGGAGATCGATGGGCGTATCGAGGAGCGGGAGAGGGCGATTCTCGGTCCGGCGCGGGAATGCGGCGTGGAGGAGGACGATCCGGAGAGGGCCGCCGTTCTTCTCGCCGCGCGGTTGGAGAAGGCGAAGGAGAGAGGGCGCGTCGGGAAGGAGGCGGAGGAGCGTCTCCCCGCGCTCCGCGCCGAGATCACCACGCGGGAGGCGCGCCTCGAAGAGCTGCGGGAGGAGCGGGAGAGAATCGCGGAGACGCTCCGTGGATTGGGCGGCGGCGAAGAGAAGGCCGGTGCGCTCGCCCTCGCCGAACGGAGGGAGGCGGCACGGGACGCGCGCCGGATCGAAGAGGATCTGAGCGACGCCGGTCACGATCCGGACGCGTTGGAGATGAATCTCGCCGCGGAACTCGCCGCTGGCGCGGTGTTCACCCCGGAGGAGACGGTTCGTCTCGAGGCGGAGGCGGACCGGATCGAGGATGAGAGGCACACCGCCGGTAAGCGTTTGGCCGAGACGGCGGCCGAGAAGGAACACCTCTCCGGCGAGCCCGGCGCGGGGGAGATCGAAGGGGAAAGGGAGGCGCTCCGCGAGGAAGAGGAGGAATTGAAGCGCGACCGGGACCGTCTCGCCCTTCTCGCGGCGATCGTCCGCGAGTCGGATCGTCGCTACCGGAGAGAGCACGCGCCGGACATCGTGAAGCGCGCCTCCGCCTACTTCGCGAGGATCACCGGCGGCCGCTATGACGAGCTGGAACTCGATTCCGACGGAAGCGACGGACTCCGCCTTTTCTCCCGCGAGAAAGGGGAATGGGTCGACGCGAAGCCCCCCCTCAGCCGCGGAACGCTCGACCAGATCTACCTCGCGCTCCGGCTCGCCCTGGTGGACCACATCGAGGGAGAAGGGGAACCGCTCCCGCTCCTCCTGGACGAGGTCTTCCTCCACTGGGACGGGGAGCGCGCCGGCCGGGGATTCACCCTCCTCGAGGAGATCGCCGCGCGCCGCCAGGTTTTCCTCTTCAGCTGCCGGCCCGAGTCTCTGCCGGAATCGATCGCCGGGGGGGCGATCCGACTCGCCGCGCCGGGTGAAGGGGGCCGCTGACCGGCGACCCGTCCGAGCGGAAAGGAGGGGAGGAATGGTTGGTGGGCGAAGGGATCTCGCCGTCGCGGTTCTCGCCGGCGCCGCTCTGATCCTGCTGTGGGCGTTCGCCGCCTGCGAAACCGAGGAGGAAGGGAAGGTGGGAGGATCGATGAAGGAGGAGGACCGCTACGCGCACCGCCGGGAGGCGATGGTGCGGACCCAGATCGAGGCGCGGGGCGTCCGTGATCCGCGTGTGCTCGCCGCGATGCGCGCCGTGCCGCGCCATCTCTTCGTCCCCGAAGATCTCCACTCACGCGCCTACGAAGACCACCCGTTGCCGATCGGCTACGACCAGACCATCTCCCAGCCGTACATCGTCGCGCTCATGACGGAGCTTCTCGACCTCGAGCCCGGCGAGAAGGCGCTCGAGATCGGCACCGGCTCCGGATACCAGGCGGCGGTGCTCGCCGAGTTGACCGACACGGTCTTCACCATCGAGATCGTGCCGGAGCTGGCGGAGCGGGCGCGGGCGGACCTCGCCGCGGCGGGCGTGCGCGGCGTGAATGTGCGCGCCGGCGACGGCTACCGCGGCTGGCCGGAGGAGGCGCCCTTCGACGGGATCATCGTCACCGCCGCGCCGGAGGAGGTCCCGGCGCCGCTCATCGAGCAACTCGCCGAGGGGGGACGTCTCGTCATTCCCGTCGGCGATACCTACCAGGACCTCATCCTCCTCCGGAAGGAAAAGGGGGAGATCATCCGCCGCGTGGTGATCCCGGTCCGTTTCGTCCCCATGACCGGCGAGGCGGAGAAGCGGTAACACGTTTCGAAACGAACGGATCGGGAGGCGCGACGCCACTGCCGCCGCCCGAAGCGCCCCTCGGCGCGCCCTCTTCCTTGACATTACAAAAAAAAAGGGCCATACTTGAAAGAAATGCGCCGGCGCGCGGTCCCCGGGTGTTCCGTCCGGTCCGCCGCGCCGGATGCGGAGGCCCTCCATGCGATTCCTTCCCGCCGTCGCAAGGCTTCTTCCAACGATTCTCCTCTCATTCGTTCTCGTCTCCTGCGGGGAAGACGGAAGCCCGACGGGGACCGGCGAACCGGAACCGGTCGATTCCATTCGTGTCCGTTTCGTGGAACCCTGGGATGAAGAATTCGACTTCTGCCTCGATCTCTACCCGAACGGATTCGCCGAGATATATTACCGAACCGTGGAAGGCGCGACGGGGATCACCCATCGTCTGGATTTCACCCTCCTCGATGATTCGTACCGGCGGGAGATCTCCCGTTCCCTGGGCCGCCTGGACCGGTGGAGCGGAGCGATCGATTCGGCCGGAGTCGCGCCGGACGTTCCTTCCCTCGCCGTCCTCCGGGGTGAGGGGCTCCCCGACACGCTCCGCGTCCCCCTCGAGGCGCCCGAGGACAGCGGTCCTTCTCCGGAGATCGATTCCCTCCTCGCGGCGGCGGACGGCCTGACCGCCCTCCTCCGCGATCTCCGCATGTCCGTCCCCTGGGGTCTGGACCAACCCTTCCCGCTGGAGGAGTCGGTGATACAGGTGAGTCGCGCGCGCCTACCTTCATTCTGTCTCGGCGAGGCGATCGAGTACATTCGGATCCACGACGGAATCTACGTCTGCGCCTGGCGCGACCGCTCGACTCCGGATTATCGGTTTCCCTACGTCCTCCCCGATTCGACTCGTGAAGAACTGGTGAGTTGTTTGCCGGCGGTTCCCTATCTCCAGGAGCTTTATCCGGAAAGGGATGGTCGCCCGTATCAGTACATCTTCGAGGGGGACGGCGAGCGGTACGGAATCGACGGGGAGAAAGGGCGCTTCGACCAATCGTTGCCGAAAAGCTATCTGATGCTCGGCGACATTTGGGATCACATCCAATATAGGAATCGACACCTTCAGTGCTACGAGGAAATCCCCGCGGACGCGATGTGGATTCGCCTGGAGAGATTCGGCGTTTCGGACACGCTGGAAATGCGTTTGTGGGGGGAAGGATCGGTCGCCTATGAAAAGACGATATGGAAGGATGGGGTGCGCGAACGGTCCTCTCTGACCGGAAACGTCGATAAGGATCTGCATCGATCGGTATCCCGCCGCGCCGAACTGTTTCCCCTTCTCGCGGAACCCGTCGATATCGATCCCGCCTCGCCCGAGGACGTCGAGTTTTTTGACTATCGCTTCACGCTGCGGATTCGAGGAGTCGAGTTCCCGGTCGCCGCGCGCGCACCGGAAGGAAGCTGGCTCCCCGTTCCTCTCCGGATCGATTCCCACCCGGCGGTGGAAGAATACCGACGCCGGGATCCGGACCGCGAGGTCTCCGATTTGATCTGGTACTTCGATCGGATCGAGAAGGACCTAACGGCCGTCGGAGCGCACGGTTCGGGCGGAGGGTTGATTCCGCCGATCGACGAGGGCTGAACTCCGGACACCGGCCCGGTTCTCTAACGCTATTTATTACAGCGAGATAACGTTTCGAGCCTTTCGTTCCTTCTCTCCGTCCCCAAGCCTCGCCCCGCCCTTGCCGATACGTGGAGAGAGAAACACCCAGCACGTGTGAACCGCGGGGCGCCGGCGCGCGCCCCTTAACGGAGGAACGAACGACGATGAACTGTCCATCTTGTGGAAAAGAACTACGGGAGATGAGCGTGGGCGAGATCCGGGTCGATGTCTGCCGGGGCGGTTGCGGCGGGATCTGGTTCGACCGCTTCGAACTGGACAAGGTCGACGAGCCGGACGAGGCGCCCGGCGAGCTGCTCTACGACATCGACTACGACCCGGAGCTTCAGGTGAACCCCACGAAGCGCAGAAGTTGCCCCCACTGCGAAGACGCGGTGATGATGCGTCACTTCTTCAGCGTGAAACGCGCCGTGGCGGTCGATGAATGCCCCGCCTGCGGCGGCTTCTGGCTCGATCGGGGAGAGCTGCAGACGATTCGTTCGCTCTTCGGTTCCGAGGAGGAGAGGGCGCGCGCCGGCGAGGAGTACTTCGACCGTATCTTCGGCGGGCAGCTCGAACAGATGCGCCGCGAGAGCGAGGAGAAACACGCGAAGGCGCTCGCCTTCGCCAAGCTCTTCCGCTTCATCTGCCCAAGCACCTACATTCCGGGCAAGCAGTCCTGGGGCGCTTTTTAGCCCGGAAGAGACGGAAGGTTTCTACTGCGGATCCGGCTCGCGGGCTGCGAGACCTCCCTTCCCGCACCGCTTCCTCGACGGGGCTAAGGCCCCGCCTCCGGGAGCGGCTTGTCCAGGTCGGCCTCTCGCCTCCCGATCCGGATCCTCGTCACGAAACCTCCCGTCTCTTCCGGGCTAATCCGGAATGGAGTACTGTGGATCCGGCTCGCGGGCTGCGAGGCCTGCGAGGACGGCCCGGGTAGAGAGGGACGGTCCCCTGTTCGGAAAGTGGTGACCGTGCCCATATTTGTAGCTATCCTCGCCGCATGCTTCGTACGATCCGCGTCGTTCCCTACGATCCTTCCTGGCAGGCCGCCTTCGCCGCCGAGAGGGAACTCCTCGCACCGCTCTTCGCCGATCTCGATCCGGTCATCCACCATATCGGGAGCACCGCCGTTCCCGGACTCGCCGCCAAGCCGATCATCGACGTGTTGATCGAGGTGCGGGAGATCGCCGCCGTGGACCGTCTCGATTCCGCCATGCGCGCCGCCGGATACACGCCCATGGGGGAGTACGGCATCCCGGGGCGCCGCTTCTTTCTGCATGGCCCGGGACCGGACGAAGAGAGGACCGCCCACGTGCATGTCTTCGCCAAGGGCTCGCCCGACGCGGAGCGCCATCTCGCTTTCCGGGACTATCTGATCGCGCGCCCCGATGAAGCGAAAGCGTACGGCGCGCTCAAACGCGAACTGGCGCGGCGGCACCCCCACGACATCGAGGCGTATATGGCCGGCAAGGAAGCCCTCATCCGGGAGCTGCAGAGACGCGCCCTTCTCCGGAAGCGGGGGGCGCGGGAGTAGGGAAGGGGACGGTCTCGATCGAAGGCGAAAAGAAGCCCCGGCGCAGGACGATCCCGGGCCGGGGCTCTCTCGTTTCTCGCTTGCTGGCGCGGATCAGAGAAGAATGTCGATCCGCGTGACCGATCCGTCCTGGAGCTGCGCGAGCAGGAAGACCGTTCCGCCCGACTCGGCGACGGCGTAGACGTTCGCCACGGTGCCCGCCGGGAGGGCGGGGATGTCGAAGGTCAGTTCCGGAATGCCGTCGTTGTCGGTGTCGAAGCCGAGACTGTACGCCTGTGCGGGAAGGTCCGCATAGGCGCCCACGTCGCCGAAGTCGACGTTCGAGTAGAGCTCGGTGGGCGTGGTTCCCATGGTCACGTTCCAGATGTCCACTTCACCCACGCCGACGGCGGTATGGATCGGGCGGATCCGGATGCCCGTGGGCGTCGGCGTCAGGCTGTCCGAGAGCGCCAGGGCGCCGAGCATCGCCGCGTCGTTGTAGGCGGCGACGGTGTAGACGCCGTCCGACTCCAGGTCGATGCCGGAGAAGGTGGCCACCGCGCTCCCGATCGCGCCGCCCGCCGGGGCGATGTCGAAACGGTAGGCGCCGGCGGGTACCGTCAGATAGCCGGTGCCGCTCTGGAAGGCGAGTCCGGTGATGGTCGCCGGCGAGACCTGGTTCACGAAGATGTCCACCGTGCCCGCGTCGGGCGAGAGATGGATCGCGCGAAGGTCGACCGAGTCCACCGCGGCGGGCGTCGCGTCGATCTTCGCCGTTGTGCCGTCCGCGAACTGGGCGACCAGGTAGACGTCGCTCCCCTCGGCGACGGCGAAAACGTTCGCCACGGTCCCCGCGGTGAGTGCCGGCAGATTGAAGACCAGGTCGGGCGTCGCGTCGTCGTCGACGTCGAAGCCGAGGGAGTAGGCGCCGGCGGGGAGGTCGAGATAGGCGCCGGCGACGCCGTAATCCACGTCCGTGTAGAGAGCTGACGGGGTGGCTCCGGATGTGACGTTCCAGATATCCACCTGGCCCACGCCCGAGGCGGTGTGAATCGCCCGCACCCGGATGTTGCCGTCCGCCAGACCGGTGAAGTTATCCTCCAGCGCCAGCGCCTGGATGCTCGCGAGCGGTCCGTAGGCGACGGCGGTGTAGAAAGAGGCTTTGCTCAGCGGGAGATTGTCCACCGTCAGCACTGCGTCGTTCGCCGTCTGGCCGTTCGGCGCGATGTCGATCCGGTAGGTTCCCGCGTCCACCTCGAGGTAGACCGTTCCGTCGCGGAAGGCGAGCGCGCTGACCGCCGCGCTCGATCCCTGATTCAGGAAGATGTCGACGGCGGGGGCGTCCGGCGAGAGGTGAATCGCCCGGAGGCTGCTCTTGTCGACGGTCCCCATCGGGTTGTCGTCGTCGTCGTCCCCGCATCCGAGGATGAGAAGTCCGGGAAGGATGAGCGCCGCCAGGGCCAGCGCCGTGACGCGGCCGAAGCCGCGCTGCGTGATCGTTTCCATCCGACTTTTCATGGTTCCATCCTTTCTTGCGGACCGTTCCCGGTTCCCAGGCCCCGAGCGGCCGACCGGGGGGGGCGCGTTCCGCCATTCAGCGATGCTTGACTCGTTTCCAGACCGTATCAAACTTCCTCTGAAGATAATGCGTTCTCCGTCGCGCGCCCGCTTATCTTCCAACTCAATATGAATAAACGGGATGCGGCGCCGCCTTCCCGTGGAGTTGAATAATCCGCTTCTCGGGCTCGTAAAGGAGTCGACGGCGCGGGCCGAGGCTTGCGATCTCCATCGGCGCCTGATAGGATCCCTTGGGCCGCGATGCTTCAGGAATGGAAGATTCTTGCGGGACATGTTCGGGGGCGGGCGCCGGATGAAAATCCGGACCCGACGTTCGAAGGAGGAAAAGATGCCGTTCGCATTCGTCGCTTTGATTCTGTTGGTGCTCTTCTTCTCGGGGATCCGGATCATTCGGCCCACCACCCGGGGCCTCGTCGAGCGTCTCGGGAAGTACAGGCGCTTCGCCCAGCCCGGATTCCACTGGATCATTCCCATCATCGACCGAATGACCAAGATCAACATCACCGAGCAGATGGTGGACGCGCAGCCGCAGGAGATCATCACCTACGACAACCTGAACGCCAGCGTGGACGCGCAGGTCTATTTCAAGGTCAAGCCGGACGAGGAGAGCGTCAAGAGTTCCCAGTACAACGTGAACAACTACGAATGGCAGATCGTGAATCTCGCCCGGACCACGCTTCGAAACATCATCGGCACACTCACGCTCAAGTCGGCGAACAGCGAGCGGGACAGGATCAATGGCGAACTGCTGACGACTCTCGCCAAGGAGACGCGGAGCTGGGGGATGGAGATCGTCCGGACCGAACTGAAGGAGATCGACCCGCCGTCGGACGTGCAGGAAACCATGAACAAGGTCGTCAAGGCGGAGAACGAGAAGATCGCCGCCCTCGATTTCGCCAACGCCAATGAGCGTGAAGCGGATGGTTTCAAGCGCGCCGAGATCAAGAAGGCGGAGGGGATCAAGCAGGCGAAGATCCTCGCCGCGGAGGGCGAGGCGGAAGCGATTCGTCTGGTGAACGAAGCGGCGAACACCTACTTCGTGGGGAACGCCCAACTTCTTCGGAGATTGGAAACCCTGGAGCGTTCTCTGGCGCAAAACGCCAAGATCGTGATCCCCTCCGACACGGATCTGGTCAACGTGATCGGCGACATGTCCGGTGTGCTGCCGCTCGTCCGGCGCGGCGACCGAGAGGAGCAGCCGGAGCGGAAACGCGAGGGATAGCGACTCTCCCGGCGGTCGCGTTCGGCCGATCGGGGGGCCGCCCCATCCTCCGATCGGCCGAAAAGCGATGGAAAAATCGACCCGGATCGGGTACACTGTCCTTCAGTTTCAGGAGAGCGGGTCGACGGCACATCGCTCCGGAGGGGGCGTTCGAGAGACCCGCGCACACGGAGTACGGATCATCGGTTCAACCGCTTCTGGAAGGCGCGCGCCGGCGCGGCCGTCTTCCAGCCCGCCCATGACGCTTTCCGCGCTCGGCGCTCGATTCCCGATCGGTTCTTTATGGCTGAAAAGCCCGTTCCTCCGGGTGTCGCTCCCGAAGGCGCCGGCTTTTGCCGCCCTTTCCGATCGACGGGGTCCGCCGGGGAGCCGGGGGATCGCGGGAAGGCGGCGATCAAGGAGGTGCGACGCATGATCAACCGGGCGGTCTTTCGACCGTCCTCGCGTGTTACCCACTGTCGTGTTTGGATCCGGTCCGCATGACGCATTTCGGCACACACTCCGAGTGGGACGGAGACACCGAAAGGCGGCGGGCCTCGAAGAGGAGACGGAAAAGCAGATGGCCAAGACGATCTATGTCGGAAATCTTCCCTTCGGCGCCACGGAAGAAGAGGTCCGGGACCTGTTCTCACAGCACGGATCGGTCCTGTCGGTCAAACTGATTACCGATCGTGAGACCGGTCGTCCCCGAGGCTTCGGGTTCGTGGATATGGACGACGCGGACGCGGACAAGGCGATCGCGGCCTTGGACGGCACCGATATGGGCGGCCGGAATCTCCGAGTGAGCGCCGCCCGGCCGCGCGGCGACCGCGGGTTCGGCGGCGGCGGCTACTGATCCTTCATCGGTCGAACTTCCGCCGGGGTCCTTCGGGACCTCGGCTTTTTTTGTGCTCTTCCTCTCCGGCCGTTCTTCGGTACCGGACACCTCTCGTCTCTTTCGGTTTTCCGGCGTAGTCCGGGCTAGTCCCAATCATGCGTGTGGTAATGACGGTGCGAGATTCCCCCATGCCGGTGGTCGTGCGCGTGCATGAGGTTCGCCGCGAGCAGCTTTTCCTTGTCCTCGAGAAGAGAGCCGACCTTTCCGTCGTAGATCAGGCCGTGGTCTTCGCCGAGCACGAGCGTGCGGTCGCCCAGTTCGGCGGCGAGGCTCAGGTTGTGGGTGGTCGTCACGGTGGTCCCGCTCCAGTCGCCGAGAAAGTCGACGAGCCACCCGGTGCTGCGCGGATCCATGTGGGAGGTGGGCTCGTCGAGCAGGAGAACCTCCGGATCGACGGCGAGGATGGCGGCGAGGCAGACCTTCTGTTTTTCCCCGCCGGAGAGATGGAAGGGGGGTCGGTCGAGCCGGCCGGCGACGCCCAGGATCTCCGCCCACCGGCGGACCCGTCCGTCCACGTCCTCCAAGCCGAACTGCCGCGGCCCGAAGGCGATCTCGTCGTACACGGTCGGGTGAAAGAGCATGGCGTCCGGGTTCTGGAAAAGGAGCGCCACCTCTTTCCGGAAAGCCCGCGCCGCCTCCCGCCGCCGGAGCGCGCTCCGCGTCACCGGTTTCCCTTTATACGAATAGGATCCGCCGGCGGGGAAGATCAGCCCGTCCAGGATCTTCAACAGCGTGCTCTTTCCGGAGGAGTTGGCGCCCAGTAGAACCACCTTTTCCCCCGCGCCGATACGGAAGCCGACGCCTTCCAGAACATCCCCGCCTTCGTCGTAGCGATAGCGCAAATCGCGCGCTTCAATCATCGAAAAACCCCCTGGACCGGAGCGCCAGGCCGACCTCGTCGGCGTTGTGGATCGCTTTGTCGAGGAAATGAGCGGCGGCGGCGGCGCCGTGTCGGCCGAGATGGCGGAAGGCGGGCCGCCCCGGCATGCGGCTCCGGAGCGCGAGGCGGAAATCCTCGTAGGTGCGTCGAAAACCGATGATCTGGCTGGTGGCGAGGGTGAGCAGTACCTGCAGCGTGCGCGAAAAACCGAGCGCGCGGAAAGGATTGACGCGTCGGATCATCAAAAAGGTGAGGAACGTGACGAGGAAGACGCGCAGGTTGAGGAGCGCCACGTAGTGTCCGGAGAAATCCCCCCGGTAGAGGGAGAGCGAGGCGTAGGAAATCGTGACGACGGAGTTGAAAAGGAGGATCGCGAGGAGAGCGCGGCGGGCGACACGGGGCGCGTCCCGGCCGGCGAGAATCGCCGCGAGGGCGAGCATCGCCGCGAGCGCCCGGAGATCGTGGACGACCGTGGCGGCGATCACGGCGCACCCGTAGAGAAGAAGAAGGCTCCCGTCACGCGTCATCTCTCTCTCCCGCGGCGAAGCCTCCCGACGAGACGATAGACCAGAAGCGTGAGCACCCCTTCGCCGATTCCCACGAGGGCGTGGGGGATGAGGAGGGCGGGGATGGTGATCGCGAAACCGAAGGGGAAGAAGAGGGGTGAGCCGTCGGCGGCGTGGGCGATCCGCGGCTGGGCGCCGAGAACGATGGCGAGCAGCAGGGCGGGGACGGTCACCGAGATCCATCCGGCGGCGATGAGGGCCGCCTTCTCGCTTCTCCGGGAGAGGGCGCGGAAGAGGAGGGAGGCCGCGCCGCCGCCGGCGAGGCCGAGGGCGAGCGCGTTCAGCGGGAGCGAAGTGATCCCGCCGGCGCCGAAGAGAAGCGCCTGCAGCAGGAGGACCAGCGAGACGGAGAGGAAGCAGGTCCAGACGCCGAAGAGGATCGCCAGGAGGGCGACGCCGGACGCGTGGGCCGAGGTGCCCCCCGGAACGGGAACGGCGATGGTCATCAGAACGAAGGCGAAACCGGTCATGGCGGCGAGAATCGGCAGGGTCTCTTCGCGCAGGCGGCTCTTCAGGCGGCGGAGGCCGACCGTCCAAAGGCCGGCGGCGGCGGCGTAGGCCGGCAGATACATCTGCGGCGCGATGAAACCGTCCGGGATGTGCATGGCGTCGGAACCTCGCCTCCGCGCCCGGGTCACCCTCTCCGGGCGGACCGTCCGCGGTAGAAAAGGGAGATGAGACCGAAAAGTCCGAAGAGGAAACCGAGACCGGCCAGGAGCCGGGCGTAGCGGTCGACGGCGGGCCGGCCGGCGCGCGGCGCCTCTCCTCCTCCGGCGGTCAGCGTCATCTCTCCCCCGTGTCCGTCCTCGGAAAAGACGCGGACGCGCCACTCCCCCTCGCGATCGGGGAGAAAGACGACCCTTCCCTCCGCGTCGGTGAATCCGGTCTGATAGGGAATCCTCTCGCCGGCGCGATAAACCTCGTAGCTCTCGTAGGAGAAGGGGGTCCCATCGGCGTAATGGAAACGGACGATCGTGGCGTCGCCGGTGGTCTCCTCGTGTAGGACCTCGTGGGCGGCCGCCGGAAACGCGGCGGCGAGAAAGAGCGCGACGAGGATATGCCGCGCGTTCACGGCGTCTCTCCGACGACGACGACGAGCGTCGCGGCGCGCACGACCTTGTCCGTCTTCTCCGACTCCACCGGCTCGACGTGCTCCGTTTCGATGAGGCATATGCCGGGAAAGGCCAGAGGGATCGTGATCCGGCCCTCGGCGTCGGTCGCGCCGATCCTCTCTCCTCCGGAGCGAACCTCCAGGCCCGCCAGCGGCTTCCCGTCAAGGACGACCCGTGCGCCGAGCGAGTCTCCCGATCGGAGAGCGGTCGGATCGTCGAGGGGGACGATCTCCAACCATCTCGTGAGGGGGCGGCCCATCGCCGGGCTCCAACGCTCGATCCGTTTCACGTAGGAAAAATAGAGCCCGCTCCGGATCGGCATCTCGACCTCGTCCTTGGGGAGGTTCTTGGTGCCGTAAGGGGTCTTGGTCCAGTATCCGGAGGAGGCGAACACCGTCACGGCCGCGCAGGAGCCGGGCGACCGGAAGGGGGTCTCGCCGGTGAGTTCCAGCGTGTCCGCCGCTCCGTCGCCGTCCAAGCAGAGCGCCTCGCGCACGAAACCGGGGCCGTACTCTTGCAGATCCGCTTCTTCGCCGGAGTGGAAGTGTCCGCTCCGGAGAACGAGGAAATCCCCCTCCCGGTCGATCCATAGGCTATGGGCCGATGCGGTGGAGGCGATGAGCAGCAGGGCGAGCGTCGCGCGCAATCGCATATCGTCGGTCCTCCCGTAACTCCGATTATCCCACGGCGGCTCTCGGCGGTCATCCACCACGGTCGGGCGGCGTCAGCGGAAAACCTGCTCCGTCTCGCGCCTGTATTCCGCGGCCGCGACGCCGTCCCCTCTCGCCTCGGCCATTTCGGCGGCGGTGCGATACAGAAGCCACCTTTCCTCGGCCGGATAGGTGTGCGTCTCTTCGTATTCCCCGCGTTCCTCGATGAACACGTAAAGGGGCGGCACGGAGCGCTCCACTCCCGAGAGGATCGGCGCGAGCAGGCTCTCGGCACGAACGGCCTCCCCCTCGGCGACCAGCGTGTGGCCGAGAAGAATCCGGATCAGGTCGTCCTGCGGTTTCCGGCCGGCCGCCTCCTCCAAAAGGCGGCGCGCCTCCTCCCAATCGCCGAGGTAGATCGCCAGAAGCCCGGCCGCCGCCGCCGCGTCGGAGTTCGTCGGCTCCAAAAGACGCGCCTCTTCGATTTGCGTCTCCGCCTCGTCGAAGCGCCCCTCGCGAATGAGAAAGCGCGCGTAATCGGCGCGCAGCTCCGCGATCCCGTTGCGGCCGAGCAATGCGCGCCCGAAGAAACGATCCGCCTCTTCCTCGTCGCCGGCGAGACCGTGCGCCTCGCCCGCCCCCCAGAGAGCCTCCGGGTCGTCACGCCGGTATTCGAGCACCCACCGGAACGACTCCTGCGCTTTTCGGAGATCGCCCCGGCCGAGATACGCCCGGCCGAGCGCCGATTCGATCCTCGCCTTTTGGTCCCGATCCACTTTTTCGCGGGCGCGGAGGAGCACGGCGATCCTCTCCGACCAGGAACCGGTCTTGAGAAAGACGGCCCGCGCCTGCTCGAGCCAGGGACCCGCCGAACCGCCGTGGGCGCGTGTCGCGTCCATCGCCGCCTTTTCCGCCCCCTCCGGATCGCCGGTCACGGAGCGGGTGTAGGCGAGGGCCGAGAGCGCCGTCTCGTCCTTCGGTGAGCGGGCGAGCGCCTTCTCGAGGAGGGGGAGCGCCTCACCCGCGAGCCCCGACTCCAGCCGGTCGTAGGCGGCGGCGGTCAGCGCCGGGACGCGGTAACGCGCGATCGCCGTATCCGCCGCGATCCCCGCGATGAGCGCCGTCAGCTCCGGGTCCATCTCCTCCAAACGCTCCCGCAAAATCTCCCGCGTGTCGTAACGGTCCCGCCGCGGGCTGGCGAGAGAGTTCATCCCCTCGGCGAAATACTCCCACACGCTCGATCCCTGATAGCGGGACACGAAGACCCGTTCCCCGGCCGCCTCGCGCTCCTTCGCCCGACGGTAGGCCTCCTCGATTCGCCGTTTCTCCTCCGGCGTCAGCACGTGGTGCACCTGGTGGGTCAGCTCGTGCAGCACCGTGTTGTACTTTCCGAAGACGTTCCTTTCCACGTCCTCCAACCCGGTGACGGTGTGAAACCCGCCGCAACCCCGCACGTCGTCCCACAGGCGCGAGTCGTACTCGATGCGGCGATCCCGGAGAACCGCCTGCCGGGGCGCCTCGGAGAGCTTTTCATAGAGAGGCTTGACGTAAAAAGTAGCCCCCGCCTCGGCGAGCACGGGAACGAAACGCGCCCAGGGCGCGACGCTCAGGGCGACCCTCTTCCGGTGCCGCGGCGACAGGGACTCATAATTCACGACAAAAGAATCGATGCCGGGAATCTCCGGCTCCGGCGTCTCGGCGAACTCTCTCTCGTAGGCGTCCCGCCCGGGATTCGCCCGGAGGCGTTTCCACTCCATCGCCTTGGCGAAGCCGTTGTGGGCGCGGCCGTGCTCCGGGCAGCGTTCCAGCGCCGCCGCGAACCGGGCGATCGCCGAATCCGGCTCTCCCTCTTCCCAGAAGAGCGAGCCGAGGAGGATCTCCGGCTCGGCGAGCTCGGGGTGGTTCGCGCGGAAAGCGATCAGCCGCCCGCGCGCCCGGTCCTTCTCGCCGGAGGCGAGTTGCGCGCGGATCGAGTCGAGGGAGGCGCGCGCCGCCGGGTCGGGGAACGCCTCCGGGCGCGACGCTTCGAGGTCGGTGTAGTTCAGGCGCGCGTAACCGTTGCCCAAGAAGTAGTGCGCCTTCTCGCTCCATGGATTCCAGAGAAGGGTCTCCTCGGCGAGGGCGATCGCCTCGCCCGTCTCGCCGAGACGGACGAGCACGCGAACCGCCTCCTCCAAGCACGCGGGGGACGGGGAGCCCGCCTCCAGCGTCCGTTTCGCCAGATCGAGCGCTTCGTCGAAGTCGTTTCTTCCGTAGGCGACCCGCATCAGTCCGGCGAGAGCGGCGACCCCTTCTTCCGGCCGGCGGGCTACGGCGAGCGCCTCCTCGTACTCCTCCTCCGCTCGATTCAGTTCATGAAGGGCGAGACGGAGGTCGCCCCGGCCGATCCGCGCCGCCGCGCCGCCGGGGAGCCTCTTCAGGCGGGCCGTGGTCGCAGAATCGACCGCCTCCCAGTCCTCGGTCGCCTCCAGGATCTCCAGGCGGAGGAGGAAAGCCTCTCCCCAAGACGGATCGATCCCTTCCGCTTCCTCGATCCGCGCGCGGGCCTCTCCGAAATCGTGCCGCCCCAGGGCGAGCCGGGCGAGGAGAAGCGCTCTCTCCATCTCGTCTTTCCGGGTCGCCGGCGCGTGGGCTGCGATCCACGTCGCGGCCTCTTCTCTTCGGCCCGCGTCGATGAGCGACCGGGCGCGCTCCCACGTCCCGGCGGAGTCCCTTTCCGCTCGGGCGACCAACGCCTCCCGCGCATCCCGCACGGTTTTCAGGAGCCCCGTCTCTCCCGACGCGGGCGCGGCGATAAGGATCGACAGAAAAGCCAGCAAACGAAGCCGCATAGAAGAAAAACCCTCCGTGGGGTCGAATAGGGGCGATGGGATACGTCATTCCCGGCCGCGCCGGCCGGGAGGGCGCGGATCGCTCCGAGCATACGGAAAGAAAGCCCGGCGGGCAAGGCGCCTTCGTCAATCCTCCCCGGCGTCTTTTCGCGCGGCCGACAGGGCGATACGGGCGAGCAAGGCCGCCACGCCGAGAAAGAGAAGGATCGAGAGCGCGTTCGACTCGACCACGGTGATCGGGAGCGTGTTCTGGCCGAGGAAGAAGATCGCCGTCGCGAGCAGCACGCCGGTTACCGCCTCGCCGGCGACGAGACCGGAGGCGAAGAGGAGACCGCGGTTCTGGGCGCGCGCCGCCGCCCCTTCGCCGCGCGCGGCCGCGCGCCGCGCCACGGCGAGGCTCACCAGCCCGCCGAGGAGGATCGGCGTGGAGAGGGAGAGGGGGAGATAGATCCCCACCGCCACCGGCATGATGTGGGCGCGGAAACGCGCGCCCCGCGCCTTGAGCGCCAGGTCCACGGCGATGATGACGACGCCGATCGCCGCGCCGCTCATGATCATCCCCCAGGGAAGGCGCCCGCCGCCGAAAACGGTCTGCGTCAGGTTGGCGAAGAGTGTCGCCTGCGGCGCGCGCAGCTGATCGCCGATCCCGTAGGCGGTGTGGAGCACCGTCAGAATGGGCGCGATGATGAATGCCGGGACGATCGCGCCGGCGACCTGGCACCACTGCTGCTTCCACGGTGTCGCGCCGACCAGATAGCCGGTCTTGAGATCCTGGCTTACGTCGCCGGCGGTGCAGACGGCGCAGCAGACCACGCCCGCGATGCCGAGCACCGCCACGATCCCCGCGGCGCCGCTCATGCCGAAAAGAAGCATCACCGCGCAGGCGAAGAGGACCGTGCAGATCGTCATCCCCGACACCGGATTGTTCGAACTCCCGACGAGACCGACGATGTAGCTCGACACGGCGACGAAGAAGAAGGCGGAGACCGTCATCACCAGCCCCGCCGTAATCCCCACCGTCCAGCTTCCGGCGAGCCGCACGTAGAGCCCGAAGAGGAAGGGGAGGACGAGAAGAAGGAGGAGTCCGATCTCGCGCATGGGAATGTTCTTTTCGGTCCGCGTCTCCACGCCGCCGCCGCCGATCCCGACGCCCCCCAGCCCTCCGGCGATCCCTTTCCGGATGCCGTGGCGCACGTTCACGATCGACCAGACGCCGCCGACGATCATCGCGCCGACGCCCAGATAGCGGATCTGCGTGTCCCAAACGTCGTTGGCGTATTCGACGAGATCGATTCCGGCCGGGAGGCCGTGGATCGCCGCGTAAACCGGGATGGCGACGAGCCAGGCGACCGCGCCGCCCAGGAACACCAACGCCGCCACGTTGGGGCCGACGATGAAACCGACGCCGAGTAGCGCCGGCGACATATCACTTCCCATGTAAACCAAATTATCCCGAATCCGGAGCGCCCCCTCCACCGTCCCCTTCACGAAGGAGACGCCGTCGATGAGGACCTTGAAGAAGACGCCGAGCCCCATGGCGGCGAAGACCGTCTTCATCCCGCCGCCGCCGCGTTCTCCCGCTTCGAGCACCTCCGCGCAGGCGAGTCCCTCCGGATAGATCAGCTCCTTCTCCTCCACGATCAGCGCCCGCCGGAGGGGAATCATGAAGAGCACGCCGAGGAGCCCGCCGAGCGCCGCGATCATCGTCACCGGCCAATAGCGGAAGCCGTGCCAGGAGCCGGTCAGCACGAGCGCGGGAACGGTGAAGATGATCCCCGCCGCGAGCGATTCGCCCGCCGAGGCGATGGTCTGGACGATGTTGTTCTCCAGAATGGTGCCGCGCCGGAGGACGCCGCGGAGAATCCCCATGCTGATCACCGCCGCGGGGATCGACGCGGAGACGGTCATCCCGGCGTAGAGGCCGAGGTAGGTGTTGGCGGCGGTCATCACCAGCCCGAGGAGCAGGCCGAGCCCGATCGCGACGGCGGTCGCCTCGGGGATGCGCTTTTCCGGCGGGACGAAGGGTGTGAAGGTCTCCTGCGGCACGGTCCGTTCCTCCGTGGGGTCTCGGGGCGTGTGGGGGGACGAAGCGATCCTAATGGTCGCCCACGGCTCGGGTCAACCGGCGCTCCGGGCTAAATCCACCTCTTCCGCCGGAACCAGGCGAACATGCCTCCGCCGAGAAGGATGACGGCGACCCAGAAGATCGGATAGCTCCAGCGCCAGCCCAGCTCCGGCATGTGCTCGAAATTCATCCCGTAGATGCCCGCCACGAAAGTGAGGGGGACGAAGATCGTCGCCGCAATGGTCAACACCTTCATCACTTCGTTCATCCGGTTGCTCATGCTGGAGAGGTAGAGGTCCTGCAGCCCCGACAGGATGTCCCGGAGCGACTCGACGCCGTCCGCCACCTGCACGGTGTGGTCGTAGAGGTCGCGCAGGAAGATCCCCGTGGTCTTGCGGACCAGCTTCGTTTCGGTTCGCTCCATGGCCGACGCGAGTTCCCGGAGAGGGAAGGTCGCCCGGCGGAGGAGGATCATCTCGCGCTTCAGCTCGTGGATGGACTGCAGCGTTTCGGGGTCGGGGTTCTCCACGAGCCTCTCCTCGATCTCCTCGATCCGTTCGCCGAAAACCTCGAGGACCACGAAGTAGGCGTCCACGGCCGCGTCGAGGAGGGCGTAGGCGAGATAGTCGGCTCCCAGACTGCGGGAACGCCCCTTTCCGCGACGGAGCCTCTCCCGTACGGGCCCGAAGACGTCCCCTTCCCGTTCCTGAAAGGAGATCACCCAGTTCGGCCCGAGCAGAAGGCTGACCTGTTCCGAGCCGAGGCGGCTCTCTCCCTCGTCCAAAGAGAACATGCGGAAAACCGCGTAGATATAGTCGCCGTGATCCTCCATTTTGGGGCGCTGCCCGGTGTTGACGATGTCCTCCAGAACGAGGGGATGAATGCCGTAGCGCTCGCCGATCGCCCCGAGCACCGCCGTGTCGTGGAGGCCGATCACGTCGATCCAGAGAATGCCGGCGCCGCCGGCTTCGGCGAGGGCGCCCTCGAGGGTCGCCTCGTCGTTCTCGTCGAACCGCTCCTTGTCGTACCGGATCGTACGGATCCGTACGCGTTCCACTTTTTTCTCACCGAGGTAGGCGACGGTCCCCGGCGAGAGGGCGGCCCGCTCGGCGGTCCGGCGGAAAAGGCGGCTCACGGCCGCGCATCCTTCGGGGGGGCTCCCTTCCGCGATCGGCGGCGGACGATGGGGGGAACGAGAAGCCCCAGCAGGAAACCGATGCAGAGCAGCAAAAGGACGAGAACGATCAGCGACATCTCCAGCTGCCAGAAGAGAACGTGAAAGGCGCAGACGGCGGTGTTCTGCAGGAGAATGACCAAAGCCAGGGCGAGAAGCACGAGCAACAGGATCACCCGGATTCGCATCGTAAACCCCCTTTTCGGGGCGGAACGCCCCTCCGCCGCCAGTATTCCGGGAATGGAGGGGCGTGGCAAGAGCTTTTAAATCGAGGCCATTCCACAATTGACGAAATACAAATATATGCTAAGATGTTCTTGAGTAAAACGGTTCGCTTTCCTGTCTTCGTCCCCCCCGGCGGGAGAGAGGGTGTTTCCGTGCGCTCCCCCGTTTTGTCGTTTGGTGCGGTACTGATTCTCACCGCTGTCGCTCATGCTTGCCCGCCCGCTCCCGCCAACCTGGAGGTCGTCGAAACGGGAGACGGTTGGGTCCGTCTCCGTTGGGACACCGAGCCGGACACCCGGATCATGGGATATCGCATCCGTTGGTCTTTGACTCCCTTCTCCCATCCGGTTCAAACGGACTGGAACGGTTATTCCGCCGCTTTCACCTTCAGCACCGACGACGGCTGGAAGGACAACCTCGTCTACGCGGAACTCTTCGATCGGTACGACCGGGCTTTCACCGTATTCGCCATCGCCGATCGGATCGACTGGGAGGAGTGCCTGAGCGCCGCGGATCTGAACTCCTTGCACGGTCGCGGGCACGAGATCGCTTCCCATACGGTCAGCCATCCGCCCCTCACCCGGAACACCGCTTTCACGATCCAATACCTCGGCGGCAAGCCGTCCTGTACCCTGGCGGTCTCCGGGGAGAGGTTGCAGACCCGTCCCGGAGGAACGATCGATCTCGATTTTGATCTCACCGATCCTTCCGTCGCCTATTTAGACATGCTTGTCGATTCCATCGCCGTGCGCCCCGGGTACACGTGCGTCCTCGACCACTACGCCGCCCGGACGAATTACTGCGAGTCCCGTTACTTAAAGGAGGTCTGCGGAGAGGATATCGCCTGCACCCCCTATCAGGCGCTCACGAAGAAGGGCTGCGACTCCGCCGCTCTGCGGTCCCAGATCGAAGACTCCAAGGCTTTCTATGAAGGGGTCATCTGCGACACCGCTTATCGTTGCCGGACTTTGGCCTACCCCTATTTCGCGCATGATCAGCGCGAGATGAACGCCCTCATGGAGGGGGGCTATCTCGGCGCGCGAGACGGGAACATCGGCTTCTACCCGGGCGGGCCGCCCGTCGATCCGTCGCGTCTGGGAGGCATCAGCGTCTACCAGGCGCCTCTTGCATGGGGAAGGCCCAACAACGATATGGACGAGGATTCCACCCGCGCCAAGGTCAGAACCAGAATCGCCTCTTGGAAGAGGGACGGGGAGTGGGCGAACTGGTTTTGCCACACCCTTGAAGAATTGGACTCGGTTCACGTCGACTGGATTCTCGACGAGATAGTCGCCGACGGCGGCGTCTGGGTGGCTCCCTTCGGTGAAGTGGCCGAGTATGTGCGGCGGTATCACGTAACGGTGGAGAATCCGGCGGAGGAAGGAGGGAAGCCCTCGCCCTCTATGTCCGCGGTACTCGGCGGGCTGCCGAGGGGCGCCTTCATCGCCGCGGTGGTCGTGGCCTATGAGTCGGGAGGCGCGGAAAGCGGCTGGTCGAACGAGGTCACTTTCTACGCCACGGACGACTCGATAGTCTCCGTCGCCTCGGGGAGTTCCACCGGCCTGTCCGCTCCGCCCCATCTGCGGATTCTGCCCAATCCGGCCAATCCTCGTACCATGATCCGTGTGCGCACCGACGAGCCCGGACCGGCGCAGATCGCGATTCTGAATGTCCGTGGAGAGACGGTGATCGAGCTTTTCGATGGATCGCTTCCCGCGGGCGTTCGAGATCTGGAGTGGTGCGGTTGCGATCAATGCGGTCACCAGGCCTGCTCCGGTCTCTATTTCTGCCGCTACTGTTCGGCCCGTCACCCGACCGAGGTGCGGCGCATCGTGCTTCTTCGCTGATCGTCTTCCGCGCCGCGCAAAAGCCCGCGGCTTTTCGAGACGGCGTTATCCCGGCCCGCATCATCGCCCGCTTTTCCATTCGCGGGGCGGCTGCTAGACTCGGATCATGATCGAAGCACGAACGCAGATCCGGACGGTGGTCCTCTCCTCGCTCCTCCTCGCCGGGATCGGTTGGGCGGCGGCGGGCGCGGGGGTGTGGGCGGTCGAGACGGTCCGGCAAGGCTTCGTCGCCGCCGGGCATTCCTACCTGGCGATCTGGACGGGCGCGCGGATTTACGCGAGGCTTCTGCCGATGATCGGCGCCGCGGGCGTCGCGCTCGCCCTCGTCGTCCTCGCCGCCCGCCTCCTCCCGGAGCGCCGCCGCCGCCCGGTATTGATCGCGATCGTCGCCGCGGCAACTCTCGCCGCGCTACTCGTCTTCGGCTACCGTCTCAACCGTTTCACTCTTGTCGGGTTTTGGAAAGGTGTCCGGAACGCGGGCGCCCTCCCCGGCGCGACGGAAACGCTCCGCGTGCTCGCCGCGAACGCCGGGCTCGCGGCGCTCGTTCTCTTTCACGGCCTTCTGATCGCCCGCCGCGCCGTCGCTCTCGCCGCCTCGCCGCCCCGCCCCGCCCCCTGGGTCCGCCGCGTCGCCCCCGCCGCCCTCGCGATTCCCCTTCTCGTCCTCGCCGGCGCGCGCTTCCTCCGCCCCTCCCCGGAGGGACCGAACGTGCTCGTCATCGCGCTGGACACGGTGCGGCAGGATCACCTTACTTCCTGCGGCTATCCCCGAGAGACGGCGCCCCATCTCGCCCGCCTCGGCAAAGAGGGCGTCCTCTTCGCGCGTACGCTCTCCCAGGCGCCCTGGACGCTCAGCAGTTTCGCGTCGATCCTCACGGGTCTTTACCCCTCCACGCACGGGGCTTACATCGGCACCGAACGGAGACTGCTCACACGGGACCACGTCCCCTACCTCGGGAAGCGCGCGTCCACGGCGGCGGAGGTTTTCAAGAACGGCGGTTACGCCACCGCCTGCGAGGCGACCAACACCTATCTTCGCTTCGGACTGGAGCAGGGCTACGATCACGCCCGCGTGGAACTGCGCGGCGCCGGGGAGGTGACCGACGCCATGCTCGACTGGCTGGGTGCCAACGCCGGCCGCCCCTTCTTCGCCTTCCTCCATTTCAACGACGCCCATGGTCCGGGCCGCACCCCCGAGCCATACGACCGGCTTTTCCCGACCGGCGACGAAAGGGAGCATACCGGCGACGAGAGGTGGCGCTGGCTCTTCACCGGCGGCGAGGAATTGGAGGGAGAGGCATTCCGCGCCTTCCGGGAACACAAGACCGCCCTTTACGACGGAAGCATCCGTTACATCGACGCCGAGATCGGCCGCGTGCTGGATTGGCTGGAGAGGCGCGATCTCGCCGATCGAACCGTGGTGGTGGTTCTCAGCGACCACGGCGAGGAGTTCTGGGAGCACGCCGGCGCCGAGAAAGAGGTGTACGACGACCCGCGCGGCTTCTACGGCGTCGGCCACGGCCACACCCTCTTCGATGAACAGCTCCGCCTCTTCCTCCTGATCCGCGGTCCCGGCGTCCCGGTGAACCGCGTGATCCCCAACCAGGTGCGCGCCATCGATCTCGCGCCCACTCTTTTCGAAATCGCCGGCCTGGGCGCGCCGCGGGGCGTGGAGGGACGAAGCCTCCTCCCGGTGTGGGAGGGACGGGAGCGGGAGGACCGGCCCGCGCTTGCGGAGGCGATCATTTTCGGCTCGGACAGGAGGGCGGTGATCCGGGACGGTTACAAGTACGTCTTCTCGCCCGACGAGCCGCATCTTCTCTACGACCTCGACGCCGACCCCGGCGAGACGCGCAACCTCATCGGCTTGGAAACGGACCGGGCGGCGGCGCTCTTCACCGAGCTGGAAGCGTATATGGAGAAACACCCGCGCGGGGAGGAGAGCGTCCGGTCCGGCATCGACGAGGAGACCTTCGAAGAGCTTCGCGCACTCGGCTACGTCGACTAATCAGACGCATCGGCTTCCGCAAACTCCCCGTTCGCGCTACACTGGTCGCGTTCATCGATAATCAACCGGGAGAACAAGGAATGAGCGAAGACGTTTTCGTCCACGAAAAGGGAATTTGCGAGAGCGACCGGGTCGGCAAGGGGACGCGTGTCTGGGCGTTCGCGCACGTGATGAAGGGGGCGGTGGTCGGCGAGCATTGCAACATCGGCGAGTGCAGCTTCGTCGAGGGAGGCGCGGTGATCGGGAACCACTGCACCATCAAGAACGGCGTGTCGGTGTGGGAGAAAGTCACCCTCGAGGACTACGTGTTCCTCGGGCCGAACGCGGTGCTCACCAACGACATGCTCCCCCGCTGCCGCGTGAAGAAGGGAACCGAGGGGTTCCTGCCGACGCTCCTCCGGGAGGGAGCCACGGTGGGGGCGAACGCCACCATCGTCTGCGGCGTCACCATCGGGCGGAACGCCATGATCGGCGCCGGCGCGGTGGTCACCCGAGACGTGCCGGATCACGGCCTCGCCTTCGGCAACCCGGCCCGCGTGCGGGGGTGGGTGTGCGAGTGCGGCGTCCGTATGGATCCGGGAACACCCTGTTCCTGCTGCGGCAAGCTCTACAAAGTGGAGGGAGACCGGATCGTCGAGGCGTGAACCCCGCCGCCGCTCCCTCTCCCCGATGCGTTCCGCGGACCGGTCTCCCCGGCGCCGGCCGTCCGTGCAAGGAGAACGACGTGAACCGAATCCACAGACCGCGCCGCGCCGCTTTTCTTCTTCTCGCGGCGCTCCTCTTTCCGATCGCCGCGTCCTCCTTCGACGAGGAGAGGGCGATGGCGATCATCGGCCGGATCTCCTCCGACGAGTTCCGCGGGCGAAAGAGCGGGACGCCCGACGGCCGAAGGATCGAGGAGTTCGTCGCCGCGCGTTTCGAGGAGTGGGGACTCGTGCCGGCCGGCGGCGACGGGACCTTCTTCCATCGCCATCCCATGCTCGTCACCGTGGAGGAAGCCGCTTCGATGGAGATCCTGGACCGATCCTTCGGCGTTCCGTCCGTCCTGTTGCCGGGACACGACTTCACGGTGATCCAGAACTCGGGGAGCGGCGAAGTCACCGCCGAGGTGGTCTTCGTCGGCCACGGCCTCTCCGATCCGGCGCGGGAGTGGGACGATTACGCCGACACGGACGTGCGCGGCAAAATGGTGCTGATCCACCGGGGCCATCCGGAGAACGGCTACGACTGGGAGCGCGCTTCGGGGCGGGACTCCACACTCACCGAGGCGCGCCGCCGGGGCGCCGCCGCCGTCCTCTGGTATCAGCGCGCGCTGCCGATCTTCGGCGCCACCATACCGATCGGCGTGTACGATCCGGCGCTCCCCCTCGCCTACGTCGGGGATCGCGTCGTCGATCTGCTTCTGCAGAACACCGGGTACGATCACCAGCGTTACGAGAACGAACTGAAAAAGGGGCCGGTCCCCCTCGCGACGGGGAAGAAGATCCGTTTCTCGGCGAGGGTCCGCCGCCTGCCCGGCGGAGAGGCGCGCAACGTGGCGGGGCTCGTTCCCGGCGCCGATCCGATTCTCTCGAGAGAGATCGTCATCATCGGCGGCCACATGGACCACGTGGGGGCCAACGCCGAGGGGGTGATCTACAACGGCGCCGACGACAACGCTTCCGGCTCGGCGACGGTAATGGAGCTGGCCCGTTCCTTCGCGGCGGCGGGAGAGCGCCCGGCGCGCACCCTGCTCTTCGTCACCTTCGCCGGCGAGGAGCAGGGACTGATCGGGTCGCACGCCTTCGTCGACGATCCGCCCGTCGATTTGGACGACGCGGTGTTGATGATCAACTTCGACATGGTGGGGCAGGGGAACGGACGGTCCGGAATCGGCGGGGGCGAGTATTACCCCGAGGTCCTCGCCGCCTTCCGGAGGGGCCTCGATCCGGAGGCCGCCGAGTCCCTCTCCATCGGGCTCGCCTGGGGCGGTATGTCGAGCGACCACGGGCATTTCCGGCGCGCCGGCATCCCCGTGGGGAACGTCTGGACCGAGGGAGGGCACCGCTTCTACCACACGCCGCAGGACGACGCCGATTGGATCGACACGATCGCCGTGGGCGGCGCGGGGCGGACGGCGGAGCGATGGATTCGTTTCGTCGCCGATTGGCCGGAGCCGCTTCGGGCCGAACATCGCGCGGGGCGCTCGTTCCTCTACGCGTCGACGCAGGTCGATTGGGATGGGCGGGTCGAGGGAGCCCCGCCCGGTTACGTGAGGGGACTGGTCCGTTGGTTCGATGGGGAACAAGCCTCGTCCCCCGTTTTCCTCGACAGCGTCGGGGCGGTCACATTGCGCGCCGGGGAGGCCGATTCCATCGACCTCGCCGCCGGCCCCGCCGCGGCGCGGTCCGCCTCGCGTCACGGCGCCCGCGCCTTGATGCTCGGCCTCCGCTCCGAAGAGAACGCCCCTCTCTCTCCCGAGCGCGCCGCGCTCCTCGGGCCGCTCGGCTTCGGTCTCGTTCGATGGGATGGGGCGCCGCCGGACACCGCCTCCGCCAGCGGCGCCGCGGAAAGGCTCGAAACACTCGCCGGAACCGGCGCCTGCCTCCTCGTCGACGCGGACCCGGAGTGGCCCGGTCTTCTTCCGGCGGGAGCGCGGGCGATCGTCCGCGTCGATCCGAACGACGGGGAGCGTCTCGGCGAACCGGCCCTCTATCCCCGCGGACGGGTTCTTTTCGTTCTCCGCATGGAGGGACCGTCCGATCCGGAGCGTGACGCTCGTCTGATTCACCGCCTCGGCCGCGACAGGGTGCTCCTCGATCTCGTCCCGTGGGTCGCCACCGGGGGTGAGGACGAGATCACGGCCTATCTGGAGGAGTTGGCGCGGATGGGACCGTTCGACCACGAAGGGATGACCGGTCTTCTGGGAGGGAATCTGGAGAGGATCTGAGCGCTTCGGGGAGACGAAAAAGCGAGGGGCCGCGGCGTGTTCCGTCGCGGCCCTTTCACATCGGCGGCGCGAGGCGTTCCTTTCGGAACGACGCCGGGATCACCGGCCGGATGGAATCTTCACGTCCCCGCCCGAAGGCGCGGGCGTCCATGCCGGCGCGGCGCGGTCCAGCTCATGGAAGCGTACCTCGATCCCGGCGAATGCCGCCTCCGCGTCCGCCGTTCCATTCTCTCGAAGCGCTCTCTCGAGGCGGAGCGCTTCGGCGGCGAGGGATCCCGCCGCCAGACCGAGCGCCCCCTCGCGGAGGGCGAGCGTCTCTGTCCGCGCGAGCGCATCATCCCGCGCGGCGAGCGCTTCGCGGATCCGGTTGATCCGATCGGCCAGATCGCCCATGCGCGTTCCCTCCGGCGCTTCATCCGTCCGAGGAGCGCGGCCCATCTCCTCCGGGACCGCTTGGGCGGTTTCCTGGAAAAGAAAGACGGGGGGGGAGGGCGGTCCGGAGAACGTCCCCCCATGAACCGTTCGGCCGGTTTCCTCCCGAGCCCCCATCTCTTTCTTCTTTTCTCCCGCCCTCGTTCGGTCTCCGCGCCGAAGGGCGCGGACCGTTTCCCCGTGAATCGCCCGTCCGTAGTCGCGCGCCTGATCGAGGGAATCGGCGCGAGAGATTCGGTCGGCGCACCCCAGGATCAGCTTCAACGTCTCTCGGATCTCACCGCCGCCGGCGCGCCTCGAGCGCTCCAGCATCGTCTCCGCGGGCGCGCGTTCGGGCGCCCGGGCATCCGACACCGCTACCCTCGTTGCTTCCCCCCGGCCCGGGCGTTCCCCGCGCGCCCCCCCCGTCTCCGGGGTTCGGGCGGCGCCTGCTTTTATCTCGTTCCGCTCCGTCTTCATCGGGTTCGTTCCCTCCCCGGACTCTCTCGGGGTCGGACCGCTCCGTTTCCGGATTCTTCCGGTTTTTCGTTCGTGGCGTATGGGGGGGATGTCGGGCTGGGTGCCGTGCGTTAATCAGATGATCTGCTTCCCGAAGTCGTTCCGAGTATCGGCGAAGGGCCCGGCGACTTAAGGAAAAAGAGCGATCCGCGCGAACGATCGATTCGGGCGTCCCGGAGCGTCTTTCCGCCGGGCGCGCCGGCGGGGGGCCTGGGATGGGGTCCCTTTCGCGGGCGCGGGACTTTTCCGCGTCCCATCAGGTACAATGACGGGGATCATCCCATCCGGTTCGATTCACCCACGCCTCGCGTCGAACCGGTCCGAACGCACACCCCCGGCCCGGCCCGGGATCGACGGAAAGGGGCGCCCGTGAGCGACGCGACGACGAACCCCCGGGAGCAGGAAGACAAAAAAACCTTCGGCCGGACCTATTGGATGCTGAACACGATCGAGATGTTCGAGCGTCTCGCCTACTTCGGTGTTCGGGCGGTGGTGCCGGTGTACATCATGCAGGCGGATGATCCCGGCGGCCTTCACTTCACCGCCGCGATGAAGGGGACCATTTACGCCTGGTGGTTTATCTTTCAATCCATTCTACCGACCTTCACCGGCGGCTACGCCGACCGCTACGGCTACAAGAAGACGCTCTTTTTCTCGGTGACGCTGAACATCGTCGGCTATCTGATGATGGCGAACCTGCGCACCTACACCGGGTTCTTCGCCGGAGTGATCGTGCTCGCGACGGGGACGGCGTTCTTCAAACCGAGCCTTCAGGGATCGCTCGCCCAGAATCTGACGAAGAAGAACTCTTCCGTCGGTTGGGGGATCTTCTACTGGGTGGTGAACATCGGCGCCGCCATCGGTCCCTTCATGGCGACGGCGGTACTCGGCGACCCGCACACCGCGAAGTCCTGGAACCATCTCTTCACGGCATCGGCGATCATCACCGCCCTGAACTACATCATGCTCTTCACCTTCAAGGACGTCTCCTCCGGCGCGGACAAGACGGAGAACGCGGCGCAGGTAATGGCGCGAACGCTGAAAAACATCGTGGAGCCGCGACTCGTCACCTGGCTCCTCATCATGTCCTGCTTCTGGCTGATGATGTACCAGCTTTGGGACCTGCATCCCAACTTCATCGAGGACTGGGTGGACAGCGCGGCGATCGCGAGGATCCTCCCCTTCGACCAATGGAGGATCGAAACGGCGCGGGGCGTGATGGTGCCGCAGCAGATCCTGCTCAACCTGAACGCGCTCTTCATCATCGCCTTCATGGTTCCCATCTCCTGGTTGGTGCGCCGGATGCGGGTGCTCCAGTGCATGGTGATCGGAATGACCGTGGCGACAATCGGCATCCTGGTCGCCGGGTTGACCGGTTACGGCTGGATCCTTCTTCTCGGGATCGTCTTTTTCTCCACCGGCGAGATGATGACCGGGCCGAAGAAGAACGAGTATCTGGGGCTGATCGCCCCTCCGGGGAAGAAGGCGCTCTACCTGGGTTATGTGAACATTCCCGTCGGGATCGGCGGGTTCGTAGGCTCCAAGATGGCGGGGTACCTGTACGGCAACTACGGCGAGAAGGCGACGCTCGCTCTGAAATACATCGCGGAGAAAGGACTGGTGCCGGGCGCCGGGAAATGGAACGGCGAAATCGCCACGCTGGAGGAGGCGGTCGGCATCGCACGGACGGACGCGATGGCCCGTTTCCAGGAGCTGACCGGGGTGGACGCGGTGCAGGGGACCCAACTTCTCTGGGACACCTACCGGCCGCATGTTCATGTATGGATCCCCTTCGCCTGCATCGGCGTGGCGGCGATCGCCGCGCTGGTGATCTTCAGTCAGATGGCGAAACGGTGGTCGGATATGGACGCCTAGGTCCGCGCGGATCCGGAGGATTTTCTACTGTGGCGACGGAGGAAGGGCTGCAAGGCCGCCTTTCCTTCGTCGCCTCCTCATCGTAGCGCAAGGGCTACGACTCCGGGGGCTCCTCGTCCAAGGCGGCCTTTCGCCTCTTCCCCCACCGCCTCGTCACGAAAATCCTCCGGATCCGCGCGGACGAGTAACCCTGATTTACATTGTCCTCGCGACGGAACGATCCCGCCGTCGCGGACCGTTCGGGGATGGGCGGCCTTTCGCCTCTTCCCCCACCGCCTCGTCACGAAAATCCTCCGGATCCGCGCGGACGAATAACCCTGACTTACATTGTCCTCGCGACGGAACGGGCGACTCGCCGTCGTTTCATTCCGTACGCGCCCCCGTACTCGAAGCGCGATCGAAATCCAAATCGAAATCGTTTTCTCCCTCTCCCGCTTGCGGGAGAGGGTGGGGGTGCCTTTCCTTCCCCCACCGGTCTCCCTTCGGGGCACGGTCCGGATGCTTCCGCATCCTCCCTCTTCTCGCTCGCCGACCCACC
>JAFGGD010000040.1 GCA_016930695.1 Candidatus Eisenbacteria bacterium | reverse complement strand
GGTGGGTGCCCGGCGAGTCGAGACGGCCCCGAGAGGGAGCCCGGCGGTGGAAGGGAGGTCGCCCGCCCCTTCTCCTCGAAGGATCACACCGTCCGTCCGGGGAGGAAACGGAGGGGATGGCGGGAGAGGGTGAGGGTGCCTTTGTCGCTATCGGTATCGGCATCCAAATCGAAATCGAAATCGTTTTCTCCCTCTCCCGCTTGCGGGAGAGGGTGGGGGTGAGGGTGTCTTTCCTTCCCCCACCGGTCTCCCTTCGGGGCAAGGTCGGGGGATTATCCCTTTCGCGAGAGCGCGCGGCGGGTTTTCAGACGCGCCCACTCCCACGCCACCCGGGGGAGCATGCGTGGTTGAAAGAGGATGTTGTTGGTGAGGAAACACTCGAAGGTGCAGTGGCAATGTGTCTCGCGGATCATGCGCCGCACCTCCTCCCCCCGCTCGGAGAACCAGACCCGGCGGAAGTCGTAACCGTGCTCCCGCAGGTTGCCGATCCGCTCCCGGAGGACCTCGCAAGGGTAGACGTCTCCGTTCGGGTAGACCACGCCGGCGAGGGTCGCCGCGGTGCAGGAGACCAGGGGAGGCTCGCGGCGCAGCTCGCGGAGAACGAGGTCCTGCCGCAGATTCTTCATGGCGTTCACCACGTCCGCGCCCGGGTAATCGTGATATCCGGCCAGCCCCTTCGTCTCCGTCGCATGCCGGAGGTCCCTCACCCAGGCCCCGTAAATCTCCGGGTCCACGTCGAGGGCGTGGTCGTCGCGCGCCCCCGGCCGTGCCACCAGATTATTGACGTTGCGGACCTTCAGCTTTTCGCGGACATAACGGGTCAGCTCGGCGACCCGATCCTGGTTGAAGCCGGTCATGGTGATGCAGACGTTGGCGTTGAAATGGGCGTTTTCCCGCTCGATCGTTTGCAGTTCCCTCAGCGTGCGTGTCGCCTTCTCGAACAGCCCGGGAACGCCGCGTAAACGGTCGTGCTCCTCGCCGATCCCGTCGAGGGAGACGTCGACGGCGAAATCCAGGCCGGGGTTCTCGGCGAGGATGCGGCGCGTTCCCTCCAACACGCGTTCCGTGAGCGACCCGTTCGTCGGGATTCCCAGGTTCCGGACGCCGTTCTTCTTCACGAAGACGCGGGCGATGTCCGCCAGATCCTCGCGAAGGAAGGGCTCGCCCCCCGTGAGGAGGAGGAAGAGAAAGGGCCCCATCCCTTCGGCGATCTTCTCGTACTCGTCGAGCGAGAGTTCTCCCTCGCCGGTCGGTTTGCCGCTTCCGAGGAGGCAGTGAGGGCAGCGGGCGTTGCAACGGTCGGTGACGAAGAAGATGAGATAGAGAGGGTCCGTCCCGCGTTTGCGGAAGATCCGGGGGGCGTAGCGGGCATAGCCGAGGAAGCTCATCGCGTTTCCCTCGCATCCCCCTCCGGCTTGCGCGCGGCGCCGGCGTTTCGCGCCGCGCGGCGGGCGCGCCTCTCGGACGCCATCGCGTCCAGAAAGCCGCGAAAGCCGTACAGTTTTCTCTTCGCGTCCCCGATTCCCCGGATCGCGAGGGCCATCTTGCACATTTGCCGCGGGCGGAGATAGAACTCCCGCAGTCCCTGGTTGATCAGCGCGTCGATCCTCTCCTTGGGGAGCTGTGGGTAGTCGAGCACCGTCACCTGTTCTTGGTTCTCGTCCAGCCACTCGCTCCACTCCTTGGGCACCAGATAGCCCTTCTCCCGCGCCCACCGGTACATCTCGGTGCCGGGATAGGCGCTCACGCCGCTGATCTGGATCGTGTCGAGGGGGAGGCTCTTGGCGTATTCGATTGTGGCCCGGGCCGACGACTCCGTCTCCCCCGGCGCGCCGATCATGAAGCAGCCGTGCTGTGTGAATCCCAGATCCGCCGCGTGCCGGGAGAACTCCCGCGCCCTCTCCAGCCGCGTCCCCTTCTTCACCGCGTCGAGCGCCTCCTGGGTGCCGAACTCGAATCCGATCATCAGCATCCGGCATCCCGCCTCCTTCATGAGTCGGAGGAGGTCCCGGTCCACGTCGGTCCGAACGTTGCAGGACCAACGGACCTTCTTGTGCACCCCCCGCCGCAGGATTTCCCGGCAAACCCCCTCGGCGTGAGATCCTTTGGCCGTGAAGGTGTCCGTCTCGAACATGATCTCCCGGAGTCGCGGGAAGAGCGTGATGTCGTGTTCCATCTCGTCCACCACGAGTTCGGGATCGCGATAGCGGTTGATCCTCCCGTACATCAGTTGCGGGTCGCGGCAGAAGGTGCAGCGGCCGAAGCAGCCGCGGCCCGTGATCAGGGTGAGGAAGGGATGGAGTTTCCCGCCGTCGTAATAGAGGCTCGGATCGATCCAGCGCCAGGCGGGGAAGGGGAGGGTGTTCACGTCGATCAAGGCGCGCGGCACGGTGCGAACGACGGCGCCGGCCGCGTCCCGATAGGCGACGCCCGGCGTCGATTCGACCGGCTTCCCGGAGAAGAGATCGCGCAGCGTGTGGTCGTACTCGCCGAGGGCGACCGCGTCCACGGCCCCACCCGCCCGGGCGAGTGTGTCCTCCGGCTCGGCGGTGACGTGCTGCCCGACCAATACCGTAAAGGAGCCCGCGGTTTCCTTGGCGAGGGCGCAGTAGGCGATGTCGTTGTCGATGGACGGGGTGGCGGCGTGGATCGCGACGAAGCGGGGTTTCTCTTCCCGCAGCAGTCGGCGCACCCCTTCGCGGGTTCCGTTCCGCGCGCAGGCGTCCTCCAACCGGGCGTCCAAACCCGCCGCCTCGAGCACGGCGGTCGCCACGGCGAGGTAATCCGGATGGCGTTGCACGCGCCCCCGCGAGCGGGCGTCCCAGCGCGCCGAGCGGACGAAATCGTCCACGAAGGGCGGATTCAGAATCAGGACGTCGGCCATCGGATCGCTCTCCCTCGGGGCCGCGAAGCCCGGAACGGATCGGAGGGTTTATATCGTTAAGAATAAGCGGGTTACACAGGCTTGTCAACGGGCGCCGCGCCGGCGCGTTCCGTGTGGTTGCGGGGGACCGTCCTGTGTGTATACTTTCCGAAGTGAAAGCGACGGCGCGGGCGAGGGCGGCGGCGAGCGCCGGACCGGCTCGGGGCCGTGTCACCTTATCGATCGGAGTGCCGGATGATCACCATCACCGATAAAGCGAAAGAGAAGATGCAATCGATCATGGAGTCCCGAGGCCGCGCCGGGAGCGGGATCCGCGTCCGGATCGCCGGCGTTTCCACGAACGGATACAAGCACGAACTCAGCTTCGTAGCTCCCGGCGAGGAGGAGGGCGAGGACCGCGTGATCGACATGAACGGGCTCAAGATCCACGTGGATCCCCACTCGGCGGAGAGGCTCGAGGGAACCAAGCTGGACTTCGTCGAGGACGACGAGGGGGCTGGCTTCGTCTTCGACAATCCCAACCAGGTGAGTTGGTCCGATCCGGAGATGGGGAAGAAGGTGCAGGCGTTGATCGATTCGGAGATCAACCCCGCCTTGGCCAGCCACGGCGGGTTCGTGGAGATCCACGATGTGAAGGACGGAAAAGTTTATGTGCGAATGGGCGGCGGCTGCCGGGGCTGCGCCATGGCGCACGTCACGATCCGGGACGGCGTGGAGAAGGTGCTGAAGGAGAAGGTCCCGGAGATCCAAGGCGTGGTGGACATCACCGACCACGGCGCCTGATTCGAGATCGGGTGAGACGGATCATCGCCGCCGGGGGGCGTTTCTCCCGGCGGCTTTTTCGTGTCCCGGCCCGCCGCCGCCTCACGCGACTCACGAGTCGTACAATTTTTTACCAAAAATCATGCCCGATCGTGTATGATGTAACTTAAGTATACAGAATCGTTTCCCCTCCCCGTTCGGAGGAGGGGTCGACGGCGGGGAGTTCTCTCCCATCTCGGAGGCAGCTCGGGTGAAGCACGCGGCCGTCGAAAATCCGTGGGCCAGCGGGCGCGCCCGGCGCCGCCGACCGCGCTGGGTTCGGGCCGTCTTCTATCTCGGTCTCCTGCTCGCGAACCTCTCCCTGATGTTTTTCTTCAGCGCCGGCGCATGGAACGGGAGTTTCCTCGATTTCTATTCCCGTCTCGTCCCCGCCGCGGCGGAGACCCAGCCGGAACCGGAGGAAGCGCTCCTCGAGCAATATCCTCCCGCCGAAAACTGGAACGGCGTGCCGGTCGAGAATGGAAAAGTCGCGCCGATCGCGCGCCCCGGTCCGCCCCTCGAATAGCACCTATTTCATTCGAATTTCGGAGGCGGGCGGAGCGTGTCGAACACCTCCGCCGTCCAGGGCATTTTCTCGCGGAAAAGGTCCCGGAGCCGGTCGGCGTATTGCCGGATCTCGTATTGGGCGTGCGCGTCGCAGCGGAGTTTGAGAAAGTTCATGAGCGAGCGGGCGTTCACGGTCCAGTAGAACTGAGTGTACATGTTGAGGGGTAGGACGATCCGCGCCAGTTCCTTCGCGATCCCCTCCTCCAGAAGGCCGCGGTATCCGGCGATGGCCCTTTCCGTTTCCGCCCGGATCCGTTCGCCGAAGGCGCGGTGCTCCTCCTCCGGAACGTCCGCCACCTCCGAGCCCTGCTTGTTCACATTCTCCTGTACGCGTATCCGGTCGGGAACGTAGTACTCCTCATCGTCGAAGACGGTGTAGCGGCCGCTGATCTCGTTGAAGCTGGACCAGCGATGCCGGAGCCACTGTCTCGCCACGAAGAGGGGGCATTTGACGTGGAACTGGAAGACGGCGTGTTCGAAGGGGGTTTCGTGGCCGTGGGTGAGCAGATAGCGGATCAGTTTCCTGTCCTTCTCCTCCCCCTTGGTTTCCTGGCCGAAGCTGACCCGGGCGGAACGCACCACCGCTTCGTCGCCCCCGACGCATTCCACGACGCGGATGAAACCGCGGTCCAGAACAGGAATCTGCATGAGCGAACCTCCCGTCCGGCGAGGGCCGGCGCGGCTCCGGGCCGAAGGCTACGCCAGCGCCCGCTCCAGATCGTCGATGATGTCCCGGACGTTCTCGATGCCGACGGAGAGGCGGACCAGCCCGTCCGTCAAGCCCCGTGCCATCCGCTCTTCTCGGGGGACGTCGGCGTGGGTCATGGTGACCGGGTGGGTGATCATCGTCTCCACGGCGCCGAGGCTCTCCGCGAGGGAACAGAGCTTTACGCGGTTCATCAGGCGGCGGCCCGCGGCCAAGCCCCCCTTGAGTTCAAAAGTGATCATTCCGCCGAAGCCGTCCATCTGGCGGCGGGCGGTCTCGTGCTGCGGGTGGCTCGTCAAGCCGGGATAGTAGATGCGTCGCACCTTGGGATGCCCCTCCAGAAAGCGGGCCACTTCCATCGCGTTTTTCTGGTGCCGTTCCATTCGCACCGAAAGGGTTTTTACGCCGCTGAGCGTGAGCCAGCAATCGAAGGGGCTCGGTACCGCCCCGACCGCCTTCTGCAGGAAGTGGAAGCGGTCTCCCAGATCCCGATCCCTGCCGATCACCGCCCCTCCGATGATCTGGTTATGGCCGGAGATGTATTTGGTGGTGGAGTGCATGACCAGGTCCGCCCCCAGATTGAGGGGCCGGAGGAGGGCCGGCGTGGCGAAGGTCGAATCCACGGCGAACAGCACGCCCCGGTCGCGGCAGATCCGTCCCACCGCCTCCAGATCGGTGATTTTCAGAAGCGGGTTGGTGGGCGTTTCGATCCACACCATCCGCGTGCTTTTGCGGATGGCGCGGCGCACCGCCGCCGGGTCGGTGCTGTCCGTGAAGGTGACCTTCAAGCCCCAGGGGACGAAGAGCCTCTCCAATAGTCGGTAGACGCCGCCGTAGACGTCGTCGGTGCTCACGATGTGATCCCCCGGCCGGAAGAGCCGGAAGACGGCGTCCACCGCGGCGAGCCCGGAGGCGAACACGGCGGCCCATTTCCCCTCTTCGAGAGCGGCCAGGTTTTGCTCGAGCATTTTTCGGGTCGGGTTGGAGGAACGCGTGTAGTCGAATCCTTTGGTCTTGCCGACTTCTTCGAGCACGTAGGTCGCGGATTGCACGATCGGCGGGACGATCGCCCCTGTGGTCGGATCGGGTCGAAGGCCCGCCCTCACGGTCCGGGTTTCGAAGCGCATGGTCGTTTCCCCCGGTAGGCGGATTGCTTGGATGGACGAACGGGGGGAGTATAGCCGAGGGGTGGTCGGCGGGCAAGAACGGGCGTCCGGCTCCCGCGCCGGGCGTTTTATTCGACGCGTCCCGGCCGTACCCGCGCGAGGAGCGCCGCGCCGGCCGTGAAGAAAAGGAGAAGAGGGACCGTGCCGAAGCGGCTCGAACCGGTGATCTGCCCGGTGAGGGCGAAGAGGAGAGGGCCGGCGATGCCGGCGAAACGGGCGCTGGTGCTGTAGAACCCGAACCACGCCGCGCTCCGCCGCGCCGGCGCGATTGAGGCGAAGAGGGAGCGGGAGAGCGCCTGCGTCCCCCCTTGCACGGCGCCGACGCCGAGGGCGAGCGCCCAGAAATGCCAGGGCCGGGAGAGGAAGAGGGCGCCGATGGCGATGGCGGCGTAGACGGCGAGTCCGAAGAGGATCCCGGCGCGGGCGCCGGTGCGGCGCGCCGCCCGCCCGAACAGGGTGGAACAGGGGACGCCGACGAACTGCACCAGAAGAAGGGCGCCGATAAGATCGGACCGTCCGATCCCGACCTCGGCGCCGTAGACCACCGCCATTTTGATGATCGTACCGATCCCGTCGCTGTAGAGCCAGAAGGCGATCAGAAAGAGAAGCGCGTTCCTGTTCCTGCGGATTTCGCCGAGGGTCGCGAGGAGGCGCCGGAACACGTCGATCGCGGCGCCGGTCCCTTCATTGTCCGCCGCGCGGGGAGGCTCGTCGATGCGCCGCGCCAGCGGGATCGTGAAAAGAACCCACCAGATCGAAACGGTGATGAAGGAGAGGCGGACGCCGGCGCCGGTCGACGGCAGGTGGAAAAGGCCGGGACGGAGGACCATCGCCGTGTTGAGGGCGAGGAGCAGGCCGCCGCCCAGATAGCCGAGGGCGAAACCTCGAGCGGAGACCCGGTCCATGTCGTCCGAACGGGCGACGTGGGGGAGGAGCGCGTCGTAGCAGACCGTGGCGATCACGAAGGGGACGTGGGCGAGCGGGTAGAGAAGGGACGCGCGGAGCCAGTCGCCGCGCCCCACCGTCGCGAGGAGCGCCGTCGCCAGGGCGCCGGCCGCGGCGAAGAGGAGGAGCGTTTTCTTGCGCGCGCCCCGCCCGTCCGCCCAGGCGCCCGCGAGGGGGGAGAGGATCGCCGCGAGGGCGAGACTCGCGCCGGTGGTGTATCCCCAGTAAGCCGTGGCGCGGCCGGGGGGGAGGCCGGCGGCGGCGGACCGGGCGTACCAGAGGGGAAGGATGGCGGCCATCACCGTGGTGGCGAAGGCGGAGTTGGCCCAATCGTAGAGACACCAGGCGCGCACCCGGCGACGGTAAGCCTTCTCGCTCTCCCTCAGCGGTCCCCCTCCCGGCGCGGCGCGAGCGTCAATCGGCCCGTCCCGCCGCCTCGGCGATCGTCTTCAAAAGGTCTCGGTAGGAAACCTTGAACTTTTCGACCCCCTCGCGCACGAGAACGCGCTCGGTAACTTCCCGGATGTCCACGCCCGCCTCGGAGATGAGCGCCAGGGTTTCCTCGGCGTCTTTCCGGTTCTCGTCGGTCAGGGTGCGCTTCGCGACGCCGTGGTCGCGGAAGGCGTTCATCGTCTTTTCCGGGACCGTGTTGACGCAGTGCGGGCCGATCAGGTCCTGCACGTAGAGGATGTCCGAATAGGCGGGATTTTTGGTCCCCGTGCTCGCCCAGAGGGGGCGCTGCAGGCGGGCGCCGGCCGCGGCGAGACGACGCCAACGTTCACTGTTGAAGTGTTCTTCGAAGGCGTGATAGGCGACGCGCGACACCGCCACCGCCACGCGCCCGCGGATGCGCGCCGCGGCGTTCGCTTTCTCCGGCCGCGCCGCGACGATCCCGTCGAGTCGCTTGTCCACCTCCGTGTCGGTGCGGCTCACGAAGAAACTCGCCACCGAGTGGATCCGGTCGACGGCCCCGCCCGCGGAGCGGCGCGCTTCGAGGCCGGAGAAGAAGGCGTCCATCACCTGTTCGTAGCGGCGCACCGCGAAGAGGAGCGTGACGTTCACGTTCATCCCTTCGGAGAGGAGCGTCCGGATGACGGGGAGGCCGGCATCGGTGGCGGGGACCTTGATCATCAGGTTGGGGCGGTCGACGCGCTTCCAAAGCTCCCGCCCCTGGACGATGCTCGGTTCCGTCTCGTCGGCGAGGGTCGGGTCCAGCTCGAGGCTGACGTAGCCGTGGGCGGCGTCGCTCTCGTCGTAGAGGGGGCGGAAGATGTCGCAGGCGCGCCGGACGTCGGCGATCATCAGTTCCCAGCAGATCTCCTCGGCGCTCCGTCCCTCGCCGGAGAGCCGGGCGATGTCCTCGGCGTACTCGGTCCCCTGGGAAACGCCCATCTGGAAGATGGTGGGATTGGATGTCTCGCCGTGGATGCCGTCCTCGTCGATCAACTTCCGCAGATGGCCCGAGTCCATGATCTTGCGGTCCAAATAGTCGAGCCAGATACTCATTCCCTGTTTGTGAAGCCCGATCAAGGGATTCTCGGCCATCGTTTCCTCCCGTCCGGATCTATCGTGGAAATTCGTTTCGCGGTCTCTCGCCCCCAATTGTAAAGCACCGGCCGGTGAAGGGGAAGTGGGGGGTTCGGAATCGGTATCGCTATCGAAATCGAAATCCCAATCGAAGTTCCTTCCACCCCCGGCTCTCCCTTCGGGGCACGGTGTGGGGAAGGAGGACGGACGGGTAATCCTTCTCGGAATCCGGGGCGCTTGGAATCGGTATCGGTGTCGAAATCCCTTCCGCCGCCGGCTCTCCCTTCGGGGCACGGTCCGGATGCTTCCGCATCCTCCCTCTTCTCGCTCGCCGACCCACCTTCGCCCGC
>JAFGGD010000039.1 GCA_016930695.1 Candidatus Eisenbacteria bacterium | reverse complement strand
GGTGGGTGCCCGGCGAGTCGAGACGGCCCCGAGAGGGAGCCCGGCGGTGGAAGGGAGGTCGCCCGCCCCTTCTCCTCGAAGGATCACGCCGTCCGTCCGGGGAGGGAGCGGAGAGGATGGCGCATATTCGGTACAGGATTCGTCTTCCTCGAGCGACATGAATGAAAAAGTGTCCTGCACCGAAAAGGAAAAAAAAGAAGCGGGCCGGAAGAGCGTTTGGAGTTTTGGAGTAGGTGAAGGGAATGATCGCTCACTCCCTCCAAAATTGCCGAATTTCCCGTAGTATTGGGATTGTGGAGGGCTCTTCCGACCCAACCCAAAATGTAGTGTTTTCCCGAAATGATGGGAAGTAAAAAATAGTTTTTCTTTTTTTACTAAAAAACGGACATCTCGGGTCATGAAATTCCGGCCACCCCTCTCTTCGCGTGTGTCACGAGAAATCATCCGGTGTGGAGAGTCGATGATGAAGATCGCGACCCTCATTCCTCGGTGTTCGTCCGGCGATGAGGGCGCACTATTTATTGTGGCCGGGCGCCGGGCCTTTTCTCTCCCGGCGACCGTTCCCCCGGCGGACCGGCCGGAGGTCCATGTGTCCTCGTTAGTGTACACTTTTGGGACCGCCCCCTCCCCGTCCTTTTCGGAAGCCTCATGTTAATTGCATCAAATGCAATGGTTTGTGCGCGCATTCTTGCCGGCGCGCGCCCCGCCGTCCTTGGCACGTTCCTTGTAATAGCTATCGTATGAAGGCGGTGGCTCCGGATGGGACCCGTGCCGGCGGAGGAACCGCCTTCCGCCCTCCAAAGGAAACGAGCCCTGTGTCCCGGGATCATGAGAGTGGGAGCCCCGGGACCCCGGGCTCCGAGAAGGAGTCGAGAAGAACCGTACGAGCGACGGGAAAGGGGGTTCGATCGAGAAGACGAACAAAGGAAAAAATCAGGGGCAGATCGGTCCGGGTTGGAAACTTGGGGAACTCAATCGCAAATGGTAGCACCCAGAGTCTTGGACAATCGATCTGCCCCCTCCTTTTTTTTCACTCGACGGCTGGATGAGAAACCACGGGACGCGACTCGTACCACGCGGAGACGCCCCGGCCCGCCCCGCCTTGATCGCCGTTGACTTACCGATCGGATCGAGCATAGGATAACCGGGTTCCGCCGGTGGGACAGGACAAGCGATCCGATACATGACATCCAAACACTACTCCGTCATCATCGCGCCGTCCGACGGCAGAAAGACCTACACGCTGCAGGTGTCCAGGCGGTCGATCTTCGCGATTGCCGCGATCTTCATCCTCCTGGGGTCGGGCGTGGTCTTTCTGGCGGCCACATACGGCGTGCTCGCCTGGAAGGTTCGCGACAGGGAGGCGCTCCTGTCGCGCTGCGAGCGCCTCGAGGGGGAATTGGAAGAGAGCGCGGCGCTTCGCGAGGAGATGGAATTGCTCCGGGAGATGGACAACCGGGTCCGCCGGCTCGTCGGCCTTCCGGAGCGGGAGGCGGAGAAAGAAGCCGCCGAAGGGATCGCCGGAGGCGATGTCACGGATCGGTCCGACGCGCCGGAGGCGATCGAGCTGGAAGCCGCCCTCTTCCCCGACGCGGAGAAGACGGAGGATCTGTTGCGCGGCCTCGCCCGGCACCGCGGCGCATGGGGCTGGCCCGCGGAGGGTTTTGTCTCTTCCCGGTACGGTGAGGAGCGGGGCGGCGGCGCCCATGCGGGTCTCGACATCGCCGCGCCGACCCACACCGTGGTCGAGACTCCTCTGGACGGCCGGGTGCTCCGAGCCGGATGGGACGACGTGTACGGCAAGGTCCTGATCCTCGACCACGGCGGCGGCCTGCTCACTCTGTATGGTCACAACGCCAGCCTGCTGGTGCGGGCCGGCGAGCGGGTGCGGAAGGACGACGCCATCGCCCTGGTGGGGAACACGGGCCGTTCGAGCGCGCCCCATCTCCACTTCGAGGTTCGCAAGGACGGCTACGCCCTCGACCCGGCGGTTTTTCTTAAACCGAAATCGGAAACGGAATAAAGGCGGCCCGGCGCGGCGGCGCGACGGGCTCGCGATCGCGGTTCGTTACACGATCGGAGAAAACGAGGATGTTCGGAAAAGACGCGAAAGAGAAAACAACCGAAGCGCCCGCGGCGGTCCAGCCGGATCGGGGCGGAAAGGGGGCCGGCGTGAGCACGCTTCTGGGACGGGGCGCGACTTTTAACGGCAAAATGACCACCGAGGCGAGCGTGCAGATCGACGGCGTCTTCGAGGGCGAGATCCACGTCGGCGACACGGTGATGGTCGGCAAGGAAGGCGTGGTGCGGGCGAACGTGCGCGCCGGCACCATCGTGGTTCACGGTCGGGTCGAAGGGGAGTTGAACGCGGAGAAGAAGACGGAACTCCTGGGCGGGTGCGTGGTCCTCGGCAAGATCAAAACTCCGTCCCTCGTGGTCCAGGAGAACGTGCACTTCGAGGGAACCTGCCAGATGGAGCGGAAGAACGGCTCCGCACCCGCGCCGCCCAAGCCGCGCGGCTGAGCGGCCGGCGGGGAGGGGCGCTTTTCGGGGGAGCGACGCCGGGAGTGTGGACGCCGCGTCCATCGCTTCACCTTTCCACCGTTTTCCCGTCAGAGGGAATCGCCGGGGGAAAACAGGGTTTCGGCCGCCGTGTCGGCGCGCACCGCCGCCGTCCGTACCCAGGTCTCATAGGAGCCGGCCGGCGTGAAGCGCCCGACCTCCTCGTCCTTGAAGGCGATTCGCTTCGGCCCGACGCCGAGTCGCTCCGTTCCCGGCGCCGCGGCGCCGCGGACGAGAACCGCCACCAGAATCGCCGCCGCCGCCGCCGCGTAGGCGGGGATCGGCGCCCGTAAAAGCCCGATGAGCGACCGCTTCCCCTTCCGCCCGGGGAGGGCGGTCCGAACGCGGGCGCGCAGTCGATCGTCCGGCGCCGCGTCCGGGCACAGCATCGATTCCCTCAGCCGAAGCAAGGCCTGTTCCTCGCGCCGGCATCCCTCGCACTCGACCAGGTGAAGGTTCAGCCGCGCGGACCTCTCCTCGTCCGGCTCACCGAACACCAACTCGATCAGCTCTTCTCTTCTCTCTTCGCATGCTTTCATAATGCCGTCCCCCGGTCCGTTTCTTCCTCCCCGCCGGTGATCGAGCGGAGCCTGCGAACCGCGTAGTGTATCCGGGATTTAACCGTCCCCTCGGGGAGCGAGAGGGTCTCGGCGATCTCCCTTATGCTCATGCCGTTCCGGACCCGGAGAAGCATCACCGCCCGATGATCGTCCGGCAGCGCCCGTAGCGCCCTCTTCAATCGCGTCTCCCGTTCCTTCTTTTCCCACTCCTCCTCGGGATTCAAGCCTTCCGGGTCCGCCATCTCTCCGATCTCTTCGACGCCCACTTGTTTGTATCGGGAGCGCCTGAGTTCGGTGAGCGCCAGGTTGGTGGCGATACGGAAAACCCAGGAGCGGAACGCGCCGAGTTCCCGGTAATCGTCGATCTTCCTCCAGACGCGGATCATCGTTTCCTGAAGGAGGTCTTCCGCCCCCGTCCGGTCTCCGACCATCCCGGTGAGATAGCCGAGGAGCGGCCCGCCGTAGCGGTCGAAGAAGCGGTCGAAGGCGCGCGGACGGCCTCGACGGATCGCCTCGGCCAGTCCGCGGTCGTCCTGCGGCGGGGCGCGGTCCGGTCCGGCCGCCGCCGTCACGGAGTGAATCGCTCGATCCAACGGCGCGCCTCCGCCGATTCCGTGTCCCATCCGGCCCAGTCCTCTGCGATTTTCCGGCCCAGCTCGTTTCTCCCGTGGAAGGCGCACAGCTCGAGCCCCTCGATCACCGCCTCCCGCGCCCCCTCCCGGTCCCCGCTCTTGTATGTCGCTTCGGCGAGGTTACCGTAGAGGGCGGCGTAGTTCCCCATCAGCGGCCGAAGCGCCGACCACTTGTCCCAGTCGAAACCATAGGCGGCGGCGCTCTCGAGCCGGTAGTTTTTCCTCAGATTTCGCTCGATCCGCGCCATATCCATCTCCCACTCTTCCTTCTTCTCCGGAAGGACGCGGTAGAGAACTCCTTCGAGTGAGAGCTTGTTGGTGAGGGGAAGGTTTTCGGCGTAGACCGTCGTAGCGACATAGGCGGTCCGTTTCCAACCGTCCCGTTCGAGCGCGTTCAGAAGACCGAGCGCCGCCTTCGGACCGGGGGGAACGCCACGCTCCTTCTCCGGCTCGGGAACCGGAAGGTGATAGGGCGCCCCGCGGAGCATTTCCCGATACCACTCCGTGTTCAGGAGGGAGAGGTTCACGATCGCGACGTCGGTCCGGAAGCCGTGAGTCGCCTGAAGCGCCAGGGGCGGATATGTGTCGTTGTCCCCGTTCGTGAAGACGATGGAGTTGGAGTCCGCGTCGACCAGCATGTTGTGGGCGAGATCGAGGAGCGGCTCCGGCAGGCCGCCGCCCCGGAGCAGGGAGCGCAGGCTCTCCGCCGCCCCGGCCCGATCGCCGAGGGTCAGCTTGCAAGACCAGAGCATGTAGTAGGGATCGATGTTCTCCGGGTCGAGCGCGAGGGCCCGGTTCAGCTCACGGATCGCCTTTCTCACTTCGTCGGGATCCTGCGACTTGTAGGGCCAGATGCTGGCCCCGTACATGCCGTGCGCCTCGGCGTAGTCCGGATCGACGGCGATCGCCTTCTCAAAAGCGGCAAAGAACTCCTCCGGCGGCGACCCGGAATAACGCATCGCCTTTCCCAGCTCGACCCAGCCCATCGGGTCGTCTGGACGGCGCTCGGTGTACTCTTTCCAGGCGTCCCGGAGTTCGCGGTAACGCTCCGGTTCGAGAATCCGTATCCTCTTGGAAACCAATCGTTCCGGGGTTTTTGGCTCCTCGGCGCGCCCACATCCGGTCCAGTGGATCACGGCAGCGACCGCCAGGAGCGGCAGAATCGACAGAACCGTTCGCCTCCGGTTCATCTCTTCACACTCCTTTCCTCGGGGAACGCCGCCGCGCCCCCTCCGCTTATCAAACGCCCGGCGGCCGGAGAGGTTCAACGGGAATGCAAAAAGAAACACCCCGCCGGAACGGCCGGCGGGGGCGGATGAAAAGGCGCTCGTAGAAAGCGCGCCGGAGTTTTAGAGATTCGTCGTGTTCTTCCTGGGCTGGTAAGCGCACTGAATAATGATCTGCGGGAAATAATCGAGCACTTGCTCGATGTAGATCCGGGAGTAGTGGTCGTCGGACATCACCGAGGTGCCGTTGTTGTCCCAGACGAAGATGTAGTCCCCCTCCTCGAACTCGAGCCTCTGAAGCTGCGTGTCGGTGTGGAAACCGATCGGCATGCCGGTCTGGTCGGTCGGGACGCTCGTTCCTGCGGCGTCCGGGCCGGCGTTCAGGAGCCGCAGGTGGCCGCCTTTGAGGATCGATTTAAAAGTGAGGGCGTCCACGCCCGTTTCGTAATCGTGGTCGTAACCGATACGGTCCACCTCCGTGAAGTGGTAGGCGGCCCGGTCCATCCCCGGTTCGAAATAGCTCGGAAGGTCGCGGCTCTCGCCGTCGATGACGATATCCACGTCCAAGTCGTAGGGGACCACCGAGAGGGTGTCCGAAGGGGGCCCTTCTTTGCCGTTCTGCACACCCACCACATAGAAGGAGTAGAGGTATCCGTTGCGTAGGCCGACCACCTCGATCTTCATCCGGTCGCCGACGAGGGAGTTCTCTCTTTTCACCAGCGGGAGGTAGCTGGTGCTCCCCGACTTGGTGTGAAATTGGGTCCAGTACTCGTAGGGAGGCGCCTCGTCCTCGCGGAGCGTGTAGATCTTATAGCCGGAAAAGCTGAGCGAGGTGCTCACCTCGTCCAGAAAATCCCACTCCAGCGTGGCGGAGTTGGGCTGGTTGGTGACGGCGACGCTCTTCGGTTTCGAGGGGGTTCGGTTTAAGTCCACCGGATCGACGCCGTTGTCGCACGCGGCGGCGAGCAGCAGAACGAGGGGGAGCAACCGAGTCGCGCCGGGATATCCTTTCCGCATGACCTTTCGTGGCCTCCGGCTCCCGCGGAGGGGAGCGTTCGTGGGGTGTTTTCGAACCGTATCCTGTTTGAATATACCCAAATATGGATGTTCTGGGTAGGGCCCGGGCGGCCGGTGGGGTGAGGCCCGGAATCGCCGTCCCGTAGATAGAGACGCGTCTAAGGCAGAAAGTGTTCAGTCCGCATCAGTTTCCTCGGGAGGTACTCCTCCATCACGTAATTGAGACCGTGTTTGGCGAGCGCCTGTTGCTCGGCGCGCACCCCCATCTTGATCATCTGCTTGAGGGCGCGCTGCCACGGCTTATGGTGGAGGACGAAGGGGTCGTTCTTGAGGGCGTCCTTGGCGCGCTTGACGTCCACCTCCTTGAGGGGGTGGGTCGGCAGCTGGTAATCGACGATGTCCTGGGGAGTGATGCCGAGGAAACGGGCCTGGGGGACGCAGAAGAACTCGTTCAGGTGGGCCGTGTTTCCGGAGCCGACCTTGAGCGTGCGGTAGATATTGCTGATGCCGTAGGGGTCGCCGTCGACGAAGACGTAGACGGGGAGTTTTTTCGCGTCCGCCAGGCGGCGGATGAAGCGGCGGCAGGCGCGGGTCGGCACGCCCCCCATGGAGACGAGGATGCAGTTCGCGCGCTTCCAGTAGTTGTGCTTCACCAGTCGTTGGAACATGCCCGCCGTCTCGATGACGAGCACGAACTTCGCCTTGGTTTCGAAGCGGAGGTGCTCCACCGAGATCGGGATCGAGTAGGCGCCGGAACCGAAGCGGGTGCAGTCGATCTTGAGTTCCTCGCCCGTCTCGCCGTCGCGATCGATCACGACCAGGCGGCCCGCCACGTCCCCCCCTTTTTCTTCGGGGACGAAGCCGAGCTGCTCCCGATTGACGCGGAAGAGCGCCTCCACGTCTTCAATGACCGTGTCCGACTCGGGCTGTTCCGTGAAACGCGCTTCTTCCCAGTTCTTGGAGACGTAGTACGCCTCCCGCTTGGTGGCGATGTCGTCGGTCTCGACCAGCTCCTTGCTGAGCGCCATCATCCGCAGGGTTTGGGCGAAGGTCTTCACCGTCGTGACCGTGAGTGTCCTCTCCTTGGTGCGTCCCTTGATCTCGAAGAATCCCTTGTCCGGATGGTAGGAGACGTTCTGAAGGGAACGGACCGGGAATTCCATCGACGGCTTGCGGCCCCGCTGGATCCGGCTCTCGACCGACTTCGCTTCCTTCACGATCCGGGGGACAACGTCCGCCCCTTGTTTTCGCGCCCCTTCTCCCGTCTTCTTCCTCGCCACCGCGCCATCTCCTCTCGCGAAGGGAGGGCCGCCTAAATCTGGCGGCTCCTCTCCAGAATGTCCTTCAGTTTCTCCGTCGTGTTGTCGCGCTGCGCGTCGGTCAGGCCGAGGATCTCCTGCAGCGCGATGCCGATGTGGGGGATATAGATCTCGATGTAGCTCTTCTTCTTCGCCGCCTCCGCCAGCCGCCGCCCGCGCCGGATGTGGGCGCCCAGCTTGCGGCCGCACTCCTGGAGGGCGAGACGGATCTCCTTGGTGATTTCGGGATAAGAGGCGATCGCCTCCTTCGATTCGGACGTAAAGGGAACCCAGACGGAGGCGATGTGGACGGCGACGGCCATCGGTCCCGTCGGGAGGGCGCCGCGGCTCTGGCTGATGTTGTAATTGCGCCAAGCCACTTCGATGACGCTCTTGGTGATGGCGCACGCCGACTTCTGGTATTGCAGGGGCACCCGGTTGGCGAAGCGGTAGAGATCGACGGTCCCGTCGGCGTCGAAGCTCGGGCCGCCGAAGGCTATCGCCGCCTCGATCAGGAAAGGGTTGCCGCGGTAGACCGACGGCGGCCGGCTCACGGCGGCGACGAACTCCGGTTCGTGGCGGCTCGCGAGCGAGGCGATCAGCTGCGCCTCGCCGATCGGCGAGAGGCAGTTGGTCGGCGGATTCATGATCTTGGTTTTCTGGATCGCGCGATAGAGGGTTTCCGCCGCGTCCCGGTGGACCCGGCCGGGGCTCATGGAGGGGGCGATTCCGGCGGCGGCGAGGATCTCTTCGGCCACCTTTCCGCTGACGCGGCTGAACTCGCCGGTCAGGAAACCGCGCACGTTTCGGCCGCGCGTTTCCTTGAGCATCTTCATGAGCGAGCCGAGTTCCACCCCCTTCGGATGGGGTTTGATTTCCGCCGCTTCCGGGGGGAGTTCATGGACGGCCCGCGCGTATCGGACGGACTCGCCCTTGGGGGGCTCGTAAAGAATCTCGGCGTGGGGGCTGGCGAGGGCGACCTGGTGAAGGTAGGAGTCCACGCTGTGCCGGCCCGCTTTATAGGTCGCCTCCAGTTCGATGGCGACCTCGGTGCCGTGCTCCATGTCGGAGTCGACCTCTTCGTCGACGGCGATGACCGGCAGGTTTTTCTTGGTGTCCAGAAGGATGGCGAGGCGGTTGGCCGGTTTGGACGTCGTGATCCGGGAGAGGACTTCCATCGGCTTGCCGGTGGTCATCTGACCGTACATGCCGGCGGCGGAGATGCCGATCCCCTGCTGCCCCCGGGACTGGCGGAGGCGGTGGAACTTGCTGCCGTAGAGGAGTGACCCGAAAATGCGGGGGACCTCTTTCTTGTCAATGCCGGGGCCGTTGTCGCGGACGGTGACTCGGAAGCGGTCTTCGGCGAGCATCTCGATCCGCACGCGGATCTCGGGGAGGATGTTCGCCTCTTCGCAGGCGTCGAGGGAGTTGTCGACCGCCTCCTTGACGGTGGTGAGGAGGGCTTTCGCCGGGTTGTCGAAACCGAGGAGATGCCGGTTCTTGGCGAAGAATTCGCTGACCGAGATCTCGCGCTGCTTGCCGGGAGCGTTTTGGGCGGTTCGCCGGCCGCGGCTTCTGAGGGCGCGTTTGGGAGGGGAGACGGGGGCGGCCGGAGGCGCGGGGGTCTTCGCCGCGGCGGGTGAGGGGACCGCCTCGACGACCGGCCGGCGGGCGGTTTTACGCGGGCTCGTCCCCTTGGCGGCGGGCGCGTCCTTTCCGGTGCCCTTTCCCGTGGGGGCTTTCGCGGCGCCCTTCCCGGCTGTTTCGCCGGCGCCCCCCTTGCGGACGGGGAGCTTGACCACCTTCGACGGAGCCCCCTTCTTCTTCGACGAGCGGCGGGACGACTCCTCCGCACCCCCGAAGAGATCAGGCTGGGCGCCGCCGTTTTCCGCGGACCGTTTCTTCATCATCCCCTCCTTGCGCACCGCTGCATTATAGGAGGGGTGCGGGTTCGCGGCAAGGGGGGGGATTGTTATTGCGCTTTCCGCCGCCCCATCCCTTTGAAGGGCACGGCGTATAGTACTCTCAAGACTATCGGTTGGACCGGGCCGGGGGGGGCTTTGCTCAAACACTCCCTCGCTCGCCGGCCGCCCTCTCGGGGCACGGTGTGGGGAGAGGGACGGACGGGTAATCCTTCTCGGAGTCCGGGGCGTTTGGAATCGGTATCGGTATTGTTTTTTCCCTTCCCCCACCGGTCTCCCTTCGGGGCACGGTCCGGATGCTTCCGCATCCTCCCTCTTCTCGCTCGCCGACCCACCTCCGCCCGCC
>JAFGGD010000038.1 GCA_016930695.1 Candidatus Eisenbacteria bacterium | reverse complement strand
CCTCGCGCCGGAGGGATCGGATCCGGCGCCGGACTATCCATGGAAACGATCGCCCGCGAAGGGGAGGGAGAGAACCAGTGAACTACCTCGTTCTCGCTCGCAAGTGGCGGCCCCGAGTCTTCGGCGATCTGGTGGGCCAGGGACACGTGGCCCGCACCCTCGAGAACGCCATCCGCCAGGAGCGGGTGGCCCACGCCTATCTCTTCGCCGGTCCGCGCGGGGTCGGCAAGACCTCCGCCGCCCGCATCCTCGCCGCCGCCCTGAACTGCGAGAAGGGACCTACGCCGGAGCCCTGCGGGGAGTGCGGGAGCTGCGCCGAGGTGGCCGCCGGACGGAGCATGGACGTGCTCGAGATCGACGGGGCCTCGAATCGCGGAATCGACGAGATCCGCGACCTCCGCGAGAACGTCCGCTACATGGCCTCGGCGGGGAAGCGCAAGGTCTACATTATCGATGAAGTGCATATGCTCACCACCGAGGCGTTCAACGCGCTTCTGAAAACGCTGGAAGAACCGCCCCCTCACGTGCTCTTCGTCTTCGCCACCACGCGGGCCACCAAGGTTCCCGCCACGATCCTCAGCCGGACCATCCGTTTCGATTTCCGGAGGATCGACACGAGGGACATCGTCGGGCGGCTGCAGCACATCGTGGAATCCGAGGGGATCGAGTCGGACGAGAAGGCGCTGCATCTGGTGGCGCGCGCCGCCGACGGCAGCATGCGGGACGCCCTCTCCCTCCTCGAACAGGCCCGCGCCTACGGCGGCGGGACGCTCCGCGCCGAGGAGACCGAGGAGGCGCTCGGCGTGGTGGACGAGGAGCTTCTCTTCGACCTCTCCGAGGCGGCGCACAGGAGCGACCCGAAAGGGGCGGTCGACGCGGTCCACGCCCTGGTGCGGCGCGGCCGCGACCCGGTCGATTTTCTTTTCGCGTTGGAGGAGCACTTCCGCAATCTTTTAGTCGCGAAGGTTTGCGCCGATCCCCTGTCGATGATCGACGCGCCGGAGGAGACCGTCGCCCGCTACGGGGAAGAGGCGGCGCGTTTCGAGGCGGACGACCTGATCCGCATGCTCTCCCTCCTCGGCGAGGGAGGGCGGGATCTCCGTTTCTCACCCAAGCCGCGACTCGCCCTCGAGATGCTCCTCCTCCGTCTGGTGCGGATGGACTCCACCGTTCCCTTCGGCCGGATCCTGGAGAGCCTCGAAGGGAGGGCGTCCGCGCCCTCGGGAAGGGCCGCATCGCCGTCGCCGCGTCGCGTCGCCGCGCCGCGCTCCGATGGGTCTCCGGCGCGGGAGCCCCGCGGATCCGCCCCCGGGAAACGGACCCCCTCCGATGCCGTTCCCGAGCCGGCCGGGCCGGAGCCGAGGGGCGAGCCGGGCGACGCGCCGCGCCTTTTCCGGGACAAGTGGGACGAGTTTCTCCGGGAGCTGCAGCAGGAGAACGCCGTCCTCGCCTCGCTCCTGCAGGGGACCCGCGTCGGGCGCGTGGGGGAGAAGGACGCGGAACTCGCCTTTCCGAAGAGCGCAGGCTTCCAGCTGGAGCAGGCCTTCGGCGGCGAGAACCGGGACGCGTTGGAGCAGGCGTTCGAGCGTTATTTTCAAGCCACGCGCCGCCTGCGCGGCGTGCTCGGTTCCCACGAGGCGGACGGGGAGCGGGAAAGAAAAGCCTCGCTGAAGAACGACCCGCGGATGAGCCGGATCCTCGATATGCTGGACGGCGAGATCGTCGGATAGGCGGCCCCGAGGCCGCGCGAACCCCTGGAGGAGCGATCCCTTGAAAGAACTGGCCGGATTAATGAAGCAGGCCCGCGAGATGCAGGCTAAGATGGCGGAAGCCCAAAAGCGTCTCGAGGAGATCACGCTGGAGGCCTCCTCAGGCGGCGGAAAGGTAACGGCCGTCGTGAACGGCCGCCAGGAAATCCTCGAGATCCGGATCGACCCGGAAGTGGTGGACCCGGAGGACGTGGAGATGCTGGAGGATCTGGTGCTCGCGGCGGTGAAAGAGGCGATGCACCAGGCCGGCGAAAGGGCCCGCGAGGAGATGGCGAAGGCGGCCGGGCCGCTGGCCAGCCTCGGCGGCCTCGGCGGTGGGCTCCCCGGTTTCTGATCCCGATTCCGAAGAGGGCGCGAAGGTGCTTCAATCTCCGACCCTGGACCGCTTGATCCACGAACTGAAGAAGCTCCCCGGCGTGGGCGGCAAGTCCGCCGCACGGATCGCCTATCACTTCCTCCGGGCGCCGCGGGAAGAGGTGGAGGAGACCGCGCGGCTGATGGTGGAGCTGAAGGAGCGGGTTCGCCCCTGCTCGCGCTGCGGAAACTACACCGAAGAGGAACTCTGCGCGATCTGTTCCGATCCCCGCAGGGATGAATCGCTTCTCTGCGTGGTGGAGCAGCCGGGAGACGTCGCGCTCATCGAGGGAACCGGCGCCTACCGGGGCGTCTACCACGTGCTGCACGGGGCGCTCTCGCCGCTCGAGGGGGTCCGCCCCGAAACCCTCCGGATCGGCGAGCTGGTCGAGCGGGTTCGCTCCGCCGGCGTGCGGGAGATCGTCCTCGCCACCAACCCGACCGTGGAGGGAGACGCCACCGCTTTCTATATCGCCGAGGCGGTTCGGGATCTGCCGGTCTCCGTCACACGGATCGCCCGGGGGGTTCCCGTGGGCGGAGAGATCGAGTTCGCCGACCAGGTCACCCTGGCCCGCGCCCTCGAGGGGCGTCGCCGGATCGAATAGGGCGGGGTGCCTCCGGGAGCCGGGGGGGAAGATGAACCTGCCGAACCTGCTCACGCTATCGCGAATCCTCCTCTCTCCGGTCTTTATGACTTTGTTTCTGATTAATAATGTTTACTCACGATACATCGCTTTTCTCGTCTTTCTGGTCGCGGCGCTCACGGACCTGGTGGACGGGTGGCTCGCGCGTCGCGCCGGCGTGGTCACCGGATTCGGCAAGTTCATGGATCCGCTGGCGGACAAGATCCTGACCAGCACCGCGCTGATCACGCTGCTGACGGTTCGGCTCCCCTTCGTGTACGGTTGGATGGTGATGGTCATGGTGGGGCGGGAGATCCTGATCACCGGCCTCCGGACCGTCGCCGCCTACCGCGGGCTGATGATCCCGCCGAGCCAGGCGGCGAAGGCGAAAACCATGTTCCAGATGGGGTTCGTGATTCTCTCGATCCTGCACGTGTTGGCGGGGATGACCCGGGAACGGTTCGGCACGCCGCTCTTCTGGATCGGCGGCCCCTGGATGGAGACGGTGCTGGCGGTGATCCTCGCGGCCACCACGGCGCTCACGCTCCTCACCGGGTTGCACTACCTGCTCGCCAATCGGGCGTTCATCCGGCGGGTGCTTCGATAGGAGGAAGGATTGAACGAAAGCCGACGGGAACCTCTCGCCCGGGTGGTCTATTCCGCCCTCTACACGGGCTTCGCGCCGGTCGCGCCCGGCACCGCCGGTTCCGCCCTCGCGGCGCTGCTGCTCCTTCTTCCCGGCCGCCTTCCCGGTCTCCCCGCCTGGGAGAGACCCGAATGGATCGCCGCGATCGCGGTTATCACGCTCGCCGGCGCCTGGTCCGCCCGTTACGCCGAGGCGAAGTACGGTAAGGATCCGGGCGTGGTGGTGATCGACGAGGTGGCGGGAATGGCGGTCACCCTCTACCTGATCCCCAACGGAGTCGCCGCCGTGGTCGCCGCCTTCTTCCTCTTCCGCTTCTTCGACATCGTGAAGCCTTGGCCGGTGCGTACGGTCGAGGAGGGGACCGGTGTCTGGGGGATCATGCTCGACGATATTCTCGCCGGCGTGTACGCCAACGTTTCGCTTCGGCTGGCGATCTTCCTGTGGGGGCTCCTCTCGTGAGCGGGCGTTCGATCCGGAACGCCGAGGTGGTGACCGTCGGCGACGAACTCCTCCTCGGGGTGACGGCGGACGCCAACTTCGTTTGGCTCGCCTCGCGGCTCGCCGAGGCGGGAGTGCGTGTGGATCGGCAGACCACGGTGGGAGACGGCGAGGAGGAGATCCGGCGCGCCGTGGATGAGGCCGCGGCGCGCTCCCCCTTGGTGGTGGTCACCGGCGGGCTCGGCGTGACCCCCGACGACCGAACCCGCCAAGCCCTCGCCGATCTGGCCGGAGTCCGTCTCATTCCCGACCCGGCCCTGATCCGGGAGATGGAGGTATACCACCGGGACAGGCGGATCCGGATGCCCGCCATCAATGTGGCGCAGGCTTCGCTTCCGGAGGGGGCGCGCAAGATCCCGAACCGTGTCGGCCTCGCGCCCGGTCTCCGGATGAAAATCCGCAAGGCGACGGTGTTCGTCTTCCCCGGCGTGCCGGCGGAGATGCGGCAGCTGACCGAGGACGGGCTCATTCCCTACCTCCGCCGCCGAAACGGCGAGGCGCCGATCCGCCAGAAATCACTTCGCACATGGGGGATCGGCGAGAACGCCCTCGCCGAGAAGCTGCGCGATTACCTCGCCCGGGAACGGCCGGTCTCGATCTCCTTCCTCCCCGAGCGGCGCGGCGTGACGCTTCGTTTCCGCCTTCACGAGGGAGTGGAGGGGGATCCGGAAGGAGTGCTGGCGATGCAGACGGACGAGGCGGCGGCGATCCTCGGCGATCTGGTTTACTCCACCGGCGGCGAAGAGTTGGAAGAGGTGGTCGCCTACCTGCTTCTCCTTCGCAAGAGGACCGTGGCGACCGCCGAGTCGTGCACCGGCGGGCGGCTCGCGGATCTGCTCACCTCGGTCCCCGGCAGCAGCGCCTGGTTTCGCGAGGGCTTCATCCCCTACGGCGCGGAGCGGAAGAAGGCGACCCTCGGTGTTCCCGAGGAGGTTCTTCGCGAACGGGGGACCGTCTCGGCCGAGACGGCGGAGGAACTGGCCCGACGGGTGCGCGCCCTCTCCGGCGCGGACATCGGCGTCGGCGTGACCGGCGTCGCCGGCCCGGAGAGCGTGGAGAACCAGCCGGTGGGGCGGGTCTTCATCGCGCTGGACGCGCGCGGGGGGACGATCGTCCGACGTTGGGATCTCCCGGGGAGCCGGGATCGGGTGAAAGACCGCGCCGCCCGGCACGCCCTCGACATGATTCGCCTTCATCTGATCGCGGAAGAGGAGGGAGGTGGATGAGCGGCGGCGTGGAAACGGTACGCGTCTTTTTCGCGCTTCTTCTGGATGAGGAGCTGCGGCGGGAAGTGGACGATCGAATCCGTCCTCTCCGGAGCGGCGGCGAACCGGTCCGTTGGGTCGCGGCCGCGAACCTGCATGTGACGATCCGCTTTCTCGGCGATGTCACGCCGGGGCTGCGCGGCCGCGTCGAGGAGAGGGCGGCGCGGGTCGCCGCGGAGTTCCCCCCCTTCCGCTTCGCCCTCGGCGCATCGGGCGCCTTTCCTTCGCTCTCTTCTCCTCGGGTGCTCTGGGTCGGGGTCTCCGAGGGGGGCGCGGAGATCACCGGACTCGCGCGGCGTCTGGACGACGCGATCCGGGACCTCGGCTTCGAGAAGGAGGCGCGCTTCCACCCGCACATCACCACCGGGCGGACCAAACGCCGTCCATCGCCGCGGATGCTGGAGCGCTACGGCGCGCTTCCGGTGGAGCCGATCGCGGAGCGCGCGGCGGCGCTCCACCTGATGGGGAGCACGCTCACTCCGCGGGGGGCGGTGTACCGGGTTCTCCGGGAATTTCCTCTCGGGACGGCGCTTCCCGCGCATGCTCCGGAATGAGGGCGCGGATCTTTTCGATTTGCTCATGCGCCTGCCGCCCGGTCCGATCCTTCTCGCTCAGGATGTGGCGCTGCAGGACGATCTCCGCGAGCCGCACGAACTCCACCGTCAACGTCGTGTCGATGAGCCCCGCCGCGAGCAGTTCGTGGTGCTCGCCCGCGATCGGCCTCAGGCCGGAGTCGATCGACCGCTCGATGGTGAAAACCCCTTCCCGTCTCTCCAGCGCGATCCTCTGGAGGAGCAGCTCGTACTTGGCGGCCAGCCGCTCCGCGGGAAGGCCGGCCTGAAGCAGCTCCATTTTATTCGGGTCGATGGTAAGGGGGGGCTGGTCGTCCGGTTCGTCGACCGGAGCGGTCTCCTCCCGCGCGGCGGTCCGCTCCTCCCGCGTTTTTCCGCGCCCCTCCCCCTCTTCGTCCGAACGTCCCCCGTCACCGCCGCACCCGAACGCGATCAGAAGAAGAACGAGAACCGGCACCGTCGTCGCGGCCGGAATTCGATGAAACATGAAAGGATCCTCCTGTCGGGGCGGGCTGAAAATAGCAGAGTCGAAGCACGGGGGTCAACGGATAAAAAAACGGGCGGCCCGAAGGCCGCCCGAATCGTTCACGACACGCCTGTTTTTACGGGCACTCGCCGAGGGTCGCCGCGGTGAGCGTCCAACCGGTGCAGCTGCACGCGCCGTTCAGGTGCGGCAGATACTTGAAGGTGTCGAAAAAGTTGATCGCACCGTCGCAGTTGAAGTCGGCGCAGTAGCCTAAACCGCTGTTCAGAGCGGGCAGGTACTTGAAGGTGTCGAAGAAGTTGACGGTCAGGTCGCCGGTGAAGTCGGCCGACTTCACGCAGAACTGGTCCGTGTTGTCGCAAAGCTCCACCTCGGGGGTGGCGCACTCGGCGGTGATGGTCCAGTCCAGGTCGAACCTGCCGCAGCCGCCGCCGGTGATCACCCACGCCGCCGCGCCGTTGGCGTCTGAGGCCTGGGTCTGGGACTGGCTGCCGCAAATCGCGATGTTGGTCGCGCCCATCTCATCCTGCGGGTCGCCCTGGCCGTCCAGGTCCAGACGGAGGTTGCAGCCGGCGAGCGGGTCGTCCAGGCAGTTCCGCACGGTGGCGCGGATCACGATGAAGTCCGCGTCTCCGCCCGGGCACCAAACCAAATCGGCGTCGGCGCAGCCACCCGAGAAGGTGTTGTCGATTTCGATCGCGCAGGACGAGTTGGCGGCGCAGGGCAGTGTTGCCCAAGCGCCCGTCGCGATCACGAGGCAGCCCGCCAACGCGGCGAACAAAGCCAGAGACTTCCGCATTCGTGAATCCTCCTTTCGAGCCGTATACTGGTGATGGTCCCCGCGTGCTCCTCTGCCGGCACCGGGCCTGCGGGAGGTCGCATCAGCGCGGCGACCATCCCCCCGAGTCCTGAATGAGCGTCTCTCGTTTTCGCGCACTCAAGGGAGTGGGCGACAAGACCTTTCCCGATCGCTCGAGGGAGACAGCAAGGCCAACTTTCGTGGGAGCGTCACTATATTACCACGTTTTTCACGATAAAGTCTAGCCTTAGATAAGGACTTGCAAGGTTTTTTCATTTTATCGGTCGCCGGGACCGGGCACTTTAACTCTTGCCTTGCATGGGGATCGACGAATCGGGGCATTCGGGGAGGCGCCGATCCGGGCGGCCGGGATCCCTCCGTGGATCCCGTTGATTCCTCGATGGTTCGGAATTCGAAACGGCCGGGGCCCGCGGCGGAGCCGGGCCGTGACAGTGGGCTCCCCGGCTGCTATACTACGCCGGTCGATGGGGCTCGCGACCCGGGTGGGAAGAACGACGGGAAAGGACGGCTCGGCATGGCTGGCAAAACGGAAAAGAAGAAAATGAAGGAAGTCCATACGGGCTCCGCGCAGGCGCTCGAATCGACTCTCGCGCAAATCGAGAAACAGTACGGCAAGGGGGCGATCATGCGCCTCGGCGCCGACGGGGTGCAGGAAGAGATCGAGATCATCCCGACCGGCTCCCTCTCGCTGGACATCGCCCTCGGCGCCGGCGGCGTGCCCCGCGGCCGGGTGATCGAGATCTACGGTCCCGAGTCTTCCGGGAAGACCACGCTGATTCTTCACGTGATCGCCAACGCGCAGCGCCGAGGGGGCATGGCCGCCTTCATCGACGCCGAACACGCCCTCGATCCCTCCTACGCCCGCAAACTCGGCGTGGACATCGACAGCCTGCTCGTCTCCCAGCCGGACACGGGAGAGCAGGCCCTCGAAATCTGCGAGATGCTGGTGCGGTCCGGGTCGATCGACGTGATCGCCATCGATTCGGTGGCGGCGCTCGTTCCCCGCGCCGAGATCGAGGGGGAGATGGGTGATTCCCACGTGGGGTTGCAGGCGCGGCTCATGTCGCAGGCGCTCCGTAAACTCGCCGGCATCACCCATAAGTCGAAAACGTCGATCATCTTCTCCAACCAGATTCGAATGAAGATCGGCGTCATGTTCGGCAACCCCGAGACCACCTCGGGCGGCAACGCGCTCAAGTTCTACTCCTCGGTCCGCATGGACATCCGGCGGATCGCGTCGATCAAGAACGGCGACCAAGTGGTGGGGAACCGGACCAAGGTGAAGGTGGTCAAGAACAAGATCGCCCCGCCCTTCCGCATCGCCGAGTTCGACATCATGTACGGCGAGGGTATCTCCCGCGAGGGGGATCTGATCGACCTGGGGGTGGAGCACGAGGTCCTGCAAAAGTCCGGCACCTGGCTCAGCTTCGGCGAGGAGCGGATCGGCCAGGGGCGCGAGAACGCCAAGCGTTTCCTCAAGGACTACCCCGAAGTCGCGGACAACATTGAAACCATGATCCGGGAGAGGGTGGGCCTTCTCCCGAAGACGGAGAAACTCGATGGGAAAGACGAGCCGCTGGACGAGTGACGAACTGCGGCGGGTCTTTCTCGAGTTCTTCCGCGAGCGGGGGCACCCGGTCCTTCCGCCCTCGCCGCTCGCCCCGCAGGGAGACCCTACGCTGCTCTTCACCAGCGCCGGCATGGTGCAGTTCAAGCCGTACTACGTCGCCGTCGGACCGATTCCGCACCGGCGCGCGGCGACGGTGCAACCCTGCCTGCGTGGTTCGGACTTGGAAAACGTGGGGGTCACGAGCCGGCATCACACATTCTTCGAGATGCTCGGCAATTTCTCCTTCGGCGATTATTTTAAGGAAGAAGCGATTGCTTGGGCCTGGGAATTCTCCACCGAGGTGATCGGCCTTTCCCGGGACCGGCTCTGGATTTCGGTTTTCGAGGAGGACGACGAGACGGCGCGTATCTGGGAGCGGGGGGTCGGCGTCGACCCCGCCCGGATCGTGCGGCTCGGCGCGAAGGACAACTTCTGGGGGCCCGCCGGCGGGAGCGGGCCCTGCGGACCCTGCTCGGAGCTGTACGTCGATTTGGGCCCGGAACGGGGTTGCGGACTGCCGACCTGCGCCGTCGGCTGCGACTGCGACCGCTATCTGGAGTATTGGAATCTGGTCTTTCCGCAGTTCAACCAGGACCCGGACGGGAACCGCACCGACCTGCCGAACCGGGGCGTGGACACCGGCATGGGGTTGGAGCGGCTCGCCCAGATCCTGCAGGAAGTCCCGAGCAACTACGACACGGACCTCTTCACGCCCATACTCGAGGAGGTGCGCTCCTTCGCGCGCGGCGTCGACCCGGCGGAGGGAGAGGCGCTTACCGCGTCGCGCATCGTCGCGGACCACGCCCGGGCGCTCGTTTTCGCCTTCCACGAAGGGATCCAGCCGGGGAACGAGGGGCGCGGCTACGTGCTTCGGCGCATCCTCCGGCGCGCGGTGCTCCGCGCCCGCGTCCTCGGCGTGGAGGAGCCCTTCCTCGACAGGATCGGCTCGCGGGTGACGGAGGTCATGTCCGGCGCCTATCCGGAACTGCTCGACACCCGGGAGAGGGTCGCCGCGACGATCCGCGCCGAGGAGGAGCGTTTCCGCCGCACCTTGGAACAGGGACTCGAGATCTTCCAAAAAACGGTGGCGGGTCTCCGAGGCGGGAAGGGGGCGGTGCTGCCGGGGGAGGAAATCTTCCGCCTCTACGACACCTACGGTTTCCCGGCGGAGCTGACGGAGGAGATGGCGCGGGCCGAGGGGATCGAGCCGGACCGCGCGGGATTCGAGAAGGCCATGGAGGAGGCCCGCGGCCGCTCCCGATGGGAAGGGGGCGGCGGAGAGAGAGGCGAGGCGGAGGATCTTCCCGACCTGGAGAGTACTTTCGTGGGCTACGAGCGGCGCGAGGCGGAGACTCGGGTCGCGGCGATTCTGCGGGACGGCGTGCGCCTGGACGGCCTGGGCGAGGGCGAGGAGGGGACGATCGTGCTCGATGAGTCCCCCTTCTACGGCGAGTCGGGCGGACAGGTCGGCGACCAGGGGCGGCTCGAGCCCGGCGGCGGCGGCGATTCCCTCTTCACGGTGAGGGACACCCGCCGGAGCCGGGACGACAAGGCGCTCCTCGCCGGTCGCGCGGAGAGACCGCTCCGCGCGGGCGAGCCGGTGCGGGCCGTGGTCGACGCGGAGCGGCGCGCGGCGATCGCCCGGAACCACACCGCCACCCACCTGCTCCACGGCGCCCTGCGTGAGGTGCTCGGCGATCATGTGCGGCAGTCCGGTTCGCTCGTCGCGCCGGACCGGCTCCGCTTCGATTTCGTTCATTATGAAAGGACCGGCGACCGGGAGCTGGCGCGGATCGAGGCGTTGGTGAACCGCAAGGTGCAGGAGGATCTGTCCGTGCGGATCGAAACGGTCTCCTTCGCCGAGGCGCGGCGGCGGGGCGCGACGGCGCTCTTCGGAGAGAAATACGGAGAAACGGTGCGGCTCGTCGAGGTGGAGGGCTATAGTCGCGAGCTGTGCGGCGGCATCCACGTCGGTCGGACCGGGCAGATCGGACCTTTTCTGATCGTCTCGGAGGAGGCGGTGGGAAGCGGCGTCCGGCGGATCGAGGCGCTCACCGGAGCCGGCGCCTACCGGCGGATCCGGGAGGACCGGGATCTGCTGGAGCGAGCGGCCGGAGTGGTCCGTTCCACGCCGGAGGAGCTGCCGGAGAGGGTGGAGGCGCTGCAGGAGAGGGTGCGTCGCCTGGAGAAGGAATTGCTCGAGGCGCGCAAGAGCGGCGCCGGCGACCGGACCGCGGACCTCCTCGCCGGCGCGACGCCGGTGGGGGACCTGCGCGTCATCGCCGCGATCGTCCCGGAAGCCGACCCTTCGGTTTTAAAGGATATCGTGGATCGTTTCCAGGAAAAGGGAACGTCGCTGGTGGCGGTGCTCGGCACCCGAACCGGCGACAAGGCTTTCGTCGTCGGCATGGTGAGTCGGGACGTGGCGGGAAAGCGGCTTTCCGCCGGTGATTTGATCCGGGAGGTCTCCGCCCGGATCGGCGGTCGGGGGGGCGGCAAGCCCACCTTCGCCCAGGGGGGAGGCGGCGAGCCGGACCACCTGGAGGAGGCGCTCGCCGCCGTGCCGGAGATGGTGCGCCGCGCCGCCCAAGGAGGGTAAGCCGATAGGCGTTTTCGATCGATTGATGACCCGGCGGGAGCAAACCGGGGCGCTCTTTCTCCCGCTCATCGACCAGGATCGGATCGAGCCGGGGGATTGCGCCGAACGGGCGCGCTTGCTCGAAGAGGCGGGCGCCGACGCGCTCCTGGTCGGCTCCAGCTTTTCCCTCGAAGATCGCTTGGAGCCCGTGATCCTCGCCCTTCGTGAGGGAACATCCGTGCCGGTGATCCTCTTCCCCGGGAGCGCCCATGGTCTGAGCGGCGAGGCGGACGCCGTACTTTTCCTCACCCTCCTTTCGGGGAGGAACCCCCAGTATCTGGTGGAGGAGCAGGTTCGCTCCGCGCCGGCCGTGCGCCGCCTCGGCATCGAGCCGATTCCCGTCGCCTATCTGCTCATCGGATGCGGCGGCGCGCGGACGGTGCACTACGTTTCCCGCACCGAGCCGATCCCGGGGGACCGGCCCGAGATCGCCATGGCCCACGCTCTCGCCGCGCGTTACATGGGAATGCGTGCGGTCTATCTCGAGGCGGGAAGCGGCGCCGACGCCCCGGTTCCGCCGGCGTTGATCCGCTCGGTCCGGGACTATGCCGGACTCCCGGTGATCGCCGGGGGCGGGATCCGCGCGCCGGAGCAAGCGGAGGCGGCACGGCGCGCCGGCGCCGACGCGGTGGTGATCGGCACGGCCCTGGAGAGCCGCTTCTCCGCCGAGCGGGCGCGTGCCTTCGCCGAGGCGGTTCACGGCGGGCGTTTGCCCGTCCGGCCGGAGGCGTGAAGGGCGCGGAACACGCGCCGGAGGTCGGGCCATGCGTACCCTGATTACCGGTGGAGAGGGACAGCTCGGCGAGGATCTCGCCCCGCTCTTCGCGCGGGAGGGGGACACGGACGCGCCGGACATCGATCGTTTGGATGTAACGGACCGCGACGCTGTGATCGAATATCTGCGGCACAATCGGCCCGACGTGGTGATCCACGCAGCGGCGATGACCGATGTGGACGGTTGCGAGAAGAACGAGGATCTCGCCTTCCGCATCAACGCCGAGGGGAGCCGGCATATCGCCGAGGCGTGCCTCGAAACCGGCGCGCGCCTGGTGATGGTGAGCACCGATTTCGTTTTTCGCGGAGACACGGACCGTCCCTACCGTGAGGACGACGAACCGGTCCCCCTTTCGGCCTACGGGCGCTCCAAGCTGGCCGGCGAGCGAGCGGTTCAGGGACTGCTCCCCGGCGCGGCGGTCGCCCGCACCGCTTGGCTCTACGGCGAGTGGGGGCGGGGGAACTTCGTCCGTTCCATCCTGACCGCGGCGGAGGCGGGCCGCACACTGCGGGTGGTCAACGACCAGTTCGGGTCGCCCACATTCTCCGCCGACGCGGCGGCGGCGATCTTCGGGTTGGTCCGGCGCCGCGGCGCGGGGATCTTCCATATCGTGAACCGCGGGGAGGCGAGCCGATACGAGTTCGCACGGGCCGCGCTCGATCTGGCGGGGCATAAAAGGACGCGGATTCAGCCCGTCTCCACTGCGGAATATCCCCTGCCCGCGCCCCGTCCGGCCCGCTCCACCCTTGCCGAGACGCGGCTCGAGGCGCTGGGCGTGCCGCCGCTCCGGCCCTGGCGCGAGGCGCTGGCGGACTTCATCGGGCGCATCGCCACGCCCGCCTAGAGGAGGAAGGCATGTTCGACGCGTCGCTGAGAATGAGGGCGAAGGTGATCGAGCGGGTTCGCCGCGAGATGGCGGAACCTTTCGGAATAGCGGCCGGCAGGATCACGGATCTTCTCGCCGACGGCGGGAAGATCTTCTTTTTCGGAAACGGCGGGAGCGCCGCCGATGCGCAGCACCTCGCCACCGAGCTGATCGACAAGCTGAGCAAGGTCCGGGGGACGATTCCCGCGCTGGCGCTGACCACGAACACATCCCTCCTCACGGCCGTATCGAACGACAAATCCTTTCTGCACGTCTTTTCGCGGCAGGTGGAGGCTTACGCCCGGGAGGGGGACGTGCTGATCGGCATCACCACCAGCGGCCGCTCGGAGAACGTGCTCGAGGCGTTCCGGATGGGACGGCGGATCGGCACGGTGAACGTGGCTTTCACCGGGGAGGCCGGAACGACGGCGCCGGACCTGGTGGACCACCTTCTCGCCGTTCCCTCCGGGGACACCCAGCTGATCCAGGAGATGCACATCGCCCTCGGTCACCTTCTTTGTTTCATGATCGAGGACCGCCTCTTCGGCGGCTGAACCATGGACGAAAGGCCTCAACAGGGAATCGAATCTCTCCGCGACGCGGACATTCTCTGCATCGCCTCCGCCAACTGGGACGCAGCCCTCTGGACCAACTCCCAGCACCTGATGAGCCGGCTCGCGCGCACCAACCGGGTGCTCTTCGTCGAGTCCCTCGGACTCAGGCGGCCGTCGGTCCGATGGCGGGACGTCTACCGCGTGGCGGGCCGCCTCTGGAACTGGGCGCGCGGCGAAAGGCCGGTCAGCGGCAATCTCACCGTCTACTCGCCGCTCCTGATCCCCCTCTACAATCTTCCTTGGGTGCGCGAGCTCAACTTTTGGCTTCTCCGGAACAGCCTCTCCCGAGTCGCCCGGAAACGCGGTTTCCGCCGGATGATCCTCTGGACCTTTCTCCCCACCTCCTCCGACCTGGTCGGCCACCTTGGCGAGAGCCTCAGCGTCTACCACTGCGTGGACGAGTACGGCGCCAACCCGGGCGTCTCCGCCGGCGTGATCCAGGACATGGAGAGAAAACTGTTGGGGAAGGCTGACCTGGTCTTCACCACCTCTCCGTCCCTTTTCGAGGGGAAACGACGCTACAACCCGAACACCCACTATCTGCCGAACGTCGCGGACGCGGAGCATTTCCGCAAGGCGATGATCGAAGAGACGCCCGTCCCCGCGGAGGCGGCGGCGCTCCGCAGGCCGGTCATCGGTTTCGTCGGTGCCCTGAGCGGCTATAAAATCGATTTTCCGCTTCTCCTCCATCTCGCCGATGCGCGGCCGGATTGGACCATCGCTCTGGTGGGTCCGGTCTGGCCGGGGGAGCGCCGCCGCGAACTCGAGGAACTCCGCCGCCGGCCGAACGTGCGGCTTTTCGGTGCCCGACCTTACGCCGAGCTGCCGGGCTGGATCAAGGCGATGGATGTCTGCATCATCCCGTTCGCCATAAACGAAACGACGGTGAACGTCTTTCCCATGAAGTTTCACGAGTACATGGCCACCGGGAAGCCGATCGTGATGACCGATCTCCCCTCCGTGACCGAGTATCGGGATTACTGCCGGCTCGCCTCGTCGCCGGAGGAGTTCGTGCGCGCCGTGGAGGCGGCCCTCGAGGACGACGGCCGGGGCGTGGAGGAACGGCTCCGGGTGGCGCGGCGAAACACCTGGGAAACGCGGATCGAGCGGATCGAGGAGATCGTCGAGGCGTACGGCCGATCCGATCCCTTTCCCCCGAAGCGGGCCGTCCCCCGGGGGCGGATCGGCATCGACGCTCGCAAGATCCACGACTACGGAATCGGCACCTACATTCGCAACCTGGTTTGGGAACTCTCCCGGCTGGACCGGGAGAGGGAATACGTGGTCTTCTCCTACCCCGAAGAAAACCTCTCCTGGGGGGAGAACATCCGGACCGAACCGGACCGTTCCCCCAAGTACTCGATCCGGGAGCACATCTCGCTCTCCCGGAAGATGCGGCGGCACCGGATCGATCTCTTTCACTCGCCCCACTACGTGCTCCCCCTCTTCCATCCCTGCAGCGCGGTGGTGACCGTCCACGACCTGATTCATATCTTCCATCCCCCTTCCCGCGCCGCCGCCGCCTACGCCCGGGCGATGATGACCGCGGCGGTCCGCTCCGCCTCTCGGGTGATCACCGTGAGCGAGGCGTCGCGGGACGATCTGGTCCGCCGGCTCCGCGTGGACGAGAAGAAAGTGAAGGTGATCTACAACGCCGTGGAGGACCGCTTCCATCCCATCGACGGGGAAGCGGCGCGCGAGGAGGTGGCCCGGCGGATCGGCGTGGAGGGAGAGTACGTCCTCTGCGTGAGCAACTTCCTCCCGCACAAGAACCTGAACCGACTGATCCGCGCCTTCGGTCTCCTCAGGAAGGAAGGGTACGAAGGGCGGTTGGTGCTGGCGGGAGGCGATCCGGAACGCGCGCCCGACCTGATCCGCGAGACGGAGCGGCTCGGCCTCGAGGGGGAGGTCCTTTTCCCCGGTTTTCTCCCCGCCGACTTTCTCCCCTCGCTTTACAACGCCGCGCGCCTCTTCGTCTTCCCTTCCCTGTATGAAGGGTTCGGGCTGCCGCCGTTGGAGGCGATGGCTTGCGGCGTCCCCGTCGTGGTGTCCGCCACGCGGGCGATCGAGGAGGTGGTGGCCGACGCGGGCGTGCGGGTCGATCCGGAGAGCGAGAGGGAGATCGCGGACGGGATGCTCCGCCTCCTCGGAGACGACGACCTGCACCGCCGCTACGCCGCGGCCGCGCTCCGGCGAGCCGGCCGTTATTCCTGGCGGCGCACCGCCGAGCTGACCCTCGATGTCTATCGGGAGGTCCTGAGCCATGGGTGAAGCGTCTCCGCCGTTGGCCGGGAAACGGGTCGCCGTCGTTCACGACTGGCTGACCGGGATGCGTGGAGGGGAATGGTGCCTCGACGCCTTCTGCGAACTCCTGCCCCACGCCGATCTCTTCACCCTCGTCCACGTCCCCGGCCGCGTGACGAAACGGATCGAGTCGCACCGGATCGTCACCTCCTTTGTCCAGCGGCTCCCCGGCGCGGGGAGGCGGCATCAGCCTTACCTTCCTCTCTTCCCGCGGGCGGTGGAACGTTTCGATCTCTCCCGGTACGATTTCGTCCTCTCGTCGAGCCACTGCGTCGCCAAGGGGGCGATCCCCGCGCCGGGGGCGCGGCACGTCTGTTATTGCCACACGCCGATGCGCTACATATGGGAGTTTTACGACGACTACTTCAACAACCCGCGCACCGGACCGATCACACGCGCCGTGATGCCGCGAGTGGCCCGCGCGCTCCGGCGGTGGGATCTCCGCACCGTCCCCCGGGTGCACCGCTTCGTCGCCAACTCGTCGAACGTGGCGGAACGGATCGAAAGGATCTACGGCCGCGAAGCGGAAGTGATTCACGCGCCGGTGGACATCGGCCGGTTTCGGTGCGATCTCGAGCGGGAGGATTTCTTTCTGGTCCTCTCCGCGCTGGTCCCCTACAAACGTCTCGATCTGCCGATCCGCGCCTGTGAGCGCCTCGGCGTCCCTCTCGTGGTGGTCGGCCGCGGCCCGGAGAGGGCGCGCCTGGAGGAGATCGCGGGGCCGAAGGCGCGTTTCGCCGGATGGGTCTCCGAGGAGGAGCGGGCCGGTCTTCTCGGCCGCGCGCGGGCGCTTCTCTTCCCGGGGGTCGAGGATTTCGGGATCGTCCCTCTCGAAGCGATGGCGAGCGGTTGTCCGGTGATCGCCTACCGGGCGGGCGGCGTGCTGGAGACGGTGGTGGGGGAGGAGGATTCGAAGGAACGCCCCCCGACGGGTCTCTTCTTCGACGCTCAGGACGAGGACTCGATCGAGGAGGCGATCCGCCGCTTTCACCCCGAGCGCTTCGATCCGCGCCTCCTTCGCGCCCGGGCCGCTCTCTTCGATCGTCCTCTCTTCCTCGGGCGGATCGGGGAACTGCTCAGGCGTGAGGAGGCGATCCTGGAGGGGAACGCGGGCTGATCCTCCGCCGGGGAGCGTGCGCTCCCGCCTCACTCCAGACGGAATTCGAAGGGGATCCGGATGCTGCTCTCCACCGCCCTCTCTTTCTGTTTGGCCGGATGGAAGAGGCTTTTATAAAGCGCGCGGATGACCGTTTCGTGGAAGACCGACGACGAGGACTCGACGATCCTCACCTCGACCACCCGTCCTTCCGCGTCGAGCCACGCCTCGGCGATCACCGTTCCCTCGATCCCCGCTTCCCGCGCAAGCGGGGGATAGTCCGGTTGAACGAGCCGGCGCGGCGACGGCGGCGTGCTCCAGGTTTCGTAATTTCCCGGACCGCCCCACTCCACCGGCCTGTCGATTCGGCCCTCGCCGGGGGAGGAGTCCCGGATCGGGGCGTCGATCGCCACCTTCGTGTCCCGGATGGTCTCCTCGACGCCCGCCTCCTCGCTCACGGCGAAGTCGTCGAGCGAAAAGAGGGCGGGCGCCGCCGGGCGCTTCACGCTCGCCGGCTCCGGTGGAGGTTCGCCCGGCTCGCTCGCGAATTCGTAGAGGATGGTGTCGACCTTCGAGATGTCGACCGGCACGGGCTCGGGGGCGGCGGGGGCGAGAAAGAGGGTCACCGCGTGCAGGAACACGGCGGCGATAAGCGCCTTGTCGATCAGGGAGCGCGTGTCTTCGTGGAATCCTTCCCAGGCTTGGTTCATGGCGCGATCCTCCTGCCGCGGTCCCCGCAACCGGTAGCCGGTTCCGGCGCGGGGACCGCTCGACCGTTGTTCCGTTCCGTAGCCCGCGGCCGGCTGCCGCGCGGCGAATCATTGAACGAATGAGGGTCGATCGGGATCGCGCCCGCGGACGGCGATCGTTTTACCGGCGATCCGGGCGCGGTTCGTTCTCGGTCCGCCTCCGCTCCCGGGTCACTTCTCCACTTTCCTTAGGATTTCAAAGAGTGTCAAGACGGGCCCCGTCGCCGCCGGCGGTTCTTCGCCGTCTTCTGTGATACACTGTCGCTATGATCGCACTGGTTGGCGTAGAGAAGGGATTCGCGGGGCGCACCCTTTTTTCGGACGTGAACCTCACCGTCGGCGTGCAGGAGCGGATCGGTCTGATCGGGCCGAACGGGTCGGGGAAGAGTACCCTGCTGGGCATTCTCGCCGGCCGGGTCGAACCGGACTCCGGCGAAGTGACCCGCAACCGCCGCGCCACGGTGGGGATGCTCGAGCAGGAGGTGCCCCGCTCCGGCCGGAGGACCCTCCTGGAGGAGATGATCGCCGGCCACGAGAGGCTCCACGGATTGGAACACCGTATTCGCCTCCTGGAAGAGGAGATGCGGGGGACCGACGACCCGGAGGAGCTGGAGCGTCTCGCCCTGCGGCACGGCGAGCTGCAGCTCCTTTTCGAACAGGGGGGCGGATACGACCTCCCGGCGGAGGCGAAGAGAATCCTCTCCGGCCTCGCCTTCCGCGAGTCCGACTTCGACCGGCCCGTCTCGGAGTTTTCCGGCGGGTGGTTGATGCGCCTCGCCCTCGCCCGTCATCTTCTCACCGAGCCGGACCTTCTCCTCCTCGACGAGCCGACCAATTATCTCGATCTGGAGTCGGTGATCTGGCTCGATGGATATCTCCGCGGGTATCCCGGTTCGCTGTTGGTCGTTTCACACGATCGGACCCTCCTGAACAACCTGGTCCGGCGGATTCTGGAGATCGACGGCGGGAAGGTGAACGCCTACACCGGCGATTACGACACCTACCGGCGGGCACGGGCGGTGCGCGACGAAGGGCTCGAGGCGGCGCGCCGGGCGCAGGACCGGCGGATCGCCCAGACCGAGCGTTTCATCGCCCGCTACCGCGCCGACAAGAGGGCCGCCGCCCGCGTGCAGAGCCGCATCAAACAGCTCGAGAAGATGGAGCGCGTGGAAACCGCGGCCCGGACCAAACAGATCCGGCTGCGGTTTCCCGAATCGCCCCGTTCGGGGCGGGTGGTGATCGAACTCCGCGGGATGAGGAAGGCCTACGGCTCTCTCGTGATCTACGACGACACGGACTTCCGGATCGAGCGCGGCGAGCGGCTGGTCCTGGTCGGGCCGAACGGCGCGGGGAAATCGACGCTTCTCAAGGTGCTGGCCGGGGTGGAGGGGATCGACGCGGGGGAGCGCGTGCTCGGCTCCAACGTCGCCGTCGCCTACTACGCCCAGCACCAGGTGGATACGCTCCGTTACGATCGCACCGCGCTGGAGGAGGTGGGCGAGGCGGCGCCGGGGCTCACCCCCCAGAACGTCCGCTCCCTGCTCGGCCGTTTCCTCTTCACCGGCGACGACGTGCACAAGAAGATCTCCATTCTCTCCGGAGGGGAAAAATCGCGGGTCGCCCTCGCCAAGCTCCTCGTCGATCCGCCGAACCTGCTCCTTCTCGACGAGCCGACGAGCCACCTCGACATCCCCTCCCGGGATGTGCTCATCGAGGCGCTCAAGGAGTACGGGGGCTCGCTGGTGATGATCAGTCACGACCGGCATTTCATCGAGCGGCTCGCGGACCGTGTGGTGGAAGTGGGGGGCGGGGGCGTGCGGGATCACATGGGAGGGTATCGGGACTATCTCCGCAGGAAGGAGGAGAGGGGAGGGGAGGCGCCGGCGCTCGGGCCGGAGGACGCGGAGGGAGCCGCGGAGGAAGGATCGGGCGGACGCGCTCGGGAAAGGGAGCAGAAGCGGCGCGAGGCGGAGGCGCGGAACGAGCGTTACCGGCGGCTGAAGCCGGTTCGGGAGGAGAGGGACCGGATCGTGGCGGAGATCGCCGGGCTGGAGGAGCGCATCTCCGGGCTCGAAGCCCGGATGGCGGACGAGTCTTTCTACCGCGCGGGCGGGGCTTCTCTCGAGGAGGCCTTCAAGACGCACCGGGAGCTGAAGGCGGAGCTGGAGGCGAAGACGGAGCGGTGGGAGGAGGTCGAACTCCGGTTCGAGGAGTTGGAAAAGGAGTTCGGCGGCGGGGAGGAGCCGTGAGGATCGGCGGCGGTTCCGGTGGGCGGGCCGGGAACGGGCGTCGATCCGATCGTCTTGCCCGGCGCCGATCCGGCGTCGTACATTGAGGGATGCGGAGGAAACCGGCCCGAAGGGCGGATTCGACTCCGCCGGCATGAAACGAGACGGGGACGGTATAACGTCCCGGGGAGGGAAACGGTGCCCGATCACGTGTACAAAATCGTCGAGCTGACCGGTTCGTCCCAAAAATCCGTCGAGGAAGCGGTCCAGAACGCCGTCTCGCGGGCTTCGAAGACGATACGGAACATGAGGTGGTTCACCGTAACCGAAACGCGGGGCCACCTGGAGAACGGAAAGATCGCCTACTGGCAGGTCACGATCAAGGTCGGCTTTACCATCGAGGACTGAAGGACGGGCGGCCCGGCGCGCGGCGGAGACGAGGGATGACAAAAGAGATCGGTAGGCGTTTTATGGAGGAGACACGGTACGACCGTCTCGGCGTGTCGGAACAACAAAGAGGCGTGCCCCAGCCCCCCCTGGTCCGAGCCGTGGAGGAAGGGGAGGGACGGATCGCTCTCCCCGCGCTCGATTCCTTCCGTTATCCGCCGCTCGACTTCACCGCTCTGGTGACCGGGCGGAAGAGCCTCCGGAGCTACGCCGAGAGTCCGTTGACCCGGGAGGAGCTTTCCTTCCTCCTCTGGTGCGCCCAGGGCGTGAAGGAGATCCGGCAGGGGGTCGCCACGATCCGCACCGTTCCCTCCGCCGGGGCGCGCCACGCCTTCGAGACCTATCTTTCCGTGCATCGAGTGGAGGGGCTGGCGCCCGGACTCTATCGATTCGACGCCTTGGGGCACGGTCTGGTCCGGCTTCGTGAAGACGGCGATTTCGGCGCGGCCCTCGCCGAGGCCTGCTTCGGCCAATCCTTCGTGGAGAGGAGCGCCGTCGTCTTTGCCTGGGCCGCCGTCGCCCATCGGATGACATGGCGGTACGGGGAGCGGGGGTATCGCTACCTGCATCTCGATGCGGGGCACGTCTGCCAGAACCTCTATCTCGCCGCCGAGGTGATCGGCGGCGGAGCATGCGGTATCGCCGCCTTCGACGACGACGCGGTGAACCGCCTGCTCGGCCTGGACGGAGAGCGGGAGTTCGCGATCTATCTCGCCGCCGCCGGCAAACGCGTCTCCGGCCCCTGACGCCCGGTGGAACGATGACCGATTATGAATCGATTTATCGCGACGAGACGGAGCGATACGATCGCCTCGTCTCCCGCGAGGATCGGGAGGGGAACATCCTCCCGGCGATCGAGAGGGTTCGATCCCTCCGCGGTCTCCGGGTCGTGGAGTCCGGCGCGGGCACGGGACGGCTCACCCGCCTGGTCGAGCCGGTCGCGGGGGACGTGTTCGCCTTCGATCGGTCCGACGCGATGCTCCGCAGGGCCCGGGAGCGCGCCGGCGCGGGGAGGAACGGCGGCGCGGCCTACGCGGCGGCGGACCACCGCGCTCTCCCGGTGCATGGGGCGGCGGCGGATCTGGTCCTCAGCGGCTGGAGCGTGAGCCATCTCGCCACGAAAGAGGGGCCGGATCCTCTCGGCGACGTCGCCGCCGCGCTGGCCGAGTTCGACCGGGCGATCCGCCCCGGCGGAACGACGGTTCTTCTGGAGACGCTCGGCACGGGCGCGGAGTCCCCCTCGCCTCCGGAGAATCTGAGCGCCTACTTCCGTTTTTTGCGGGACGCCGGTTTTCGCTCTTTCTGGATCCGCACCGATTACGGGTTCGAATCCCCGGCGGAAGCCGCGGAACTCACCCGGTTTTTCTTCGGAGACGCCGCCGCCGAGCGGATCGCCCGCGCCGGTTCGGCGATCGTCCCGGAGTGCACGGGCCTGTTTTGGAGGCGGCGACCGGCCGCTTCGTGACCGCGCGGAAACGAAAAATATATTTTACGATAGGGAGGTTTAGGAATGCAAAAGAGGCGTATCGCCGAGGGCGTGCACTGGCTCGGAGCCGTGGACTGGAACCGCCGGCTTTTCGACGCGCTGATGCCCCTGCCCGACGGCACCAGTTATAACGCCTACCTCGTCCGCGGTTCGAAGATGACGGTGCTGCTGGACACGGTGGAGCCGACGGTCGTGGACCGTCTGCTCGCCCAGCTCGCGGACGTGGAGAGAATCGACCGCGTCGTCGCCCATCACGCCGAACAGGACCACTCCGGATCGATCCCGGTCGTCCTGGAGCGTTACCCCGAGGCGAAGGTGGTCTGCACGCCGAAATGCCGGGAGATGCTCGGCGATCTGCTTCACGTTCCCGAGAACCGTTTCGAGACGGTGGAGGACGGGGAGATTCTCGACATCGGCGGCCGGACCCTGGAGTTCCTCCATCTCCCCTGGGTGCACTGGCCGGAAACGATGGGTACCTGGCTCCGGGAGGAGAAGATCCTCTTCTCCTGCGACCTCTTCGGGTCCCACTTCGCCACGAGCGATCTCTACGCCCGCGAGGAGGCCCGCGTCCTGGAGGCGGCGAAGAAATATTACGCAGAGATCATGATGCCCTACCGGAAGGCGATCACCAAACACCTGGCCCGGCTCGAAGGATACGACATCGGAACGATCGCGCCGAGCCACGGGCCGGTCCATGATCGGCCGGCGGCGATCCTGGACGCCTATCGGGATTGGGCGGCGGGGGAGCCGCGGAACGAGGTGCTGCTCCCCTTCGTTTCGATGCACGGAAGCACGGAGAAGATGGTGCTCCGCTTGATCGGCGCCCTTGCCGACCGCGGCGTGCGCGTGCGGCCGGTGGACGTTTCCGTGACGAGCGTGGGAAAGCTCGCCGCGGAGATGGTGGACTGCGCGACCATCGTGATCGGCACGCCGGTGGTGCTCGGCGGCGCGCATCCGACCGCCGCCTACGCCGCCTATCTCGCCAACGCGCTCAAGCCGAAGGCCCGTTTCGTTTCGGTGGTCGGCTCCTACGGTTGGGGCGGACGCGCGATCGAGCAGATCGACCGCCTGATGCCTTCGCTCAAGCTGGAGACCCTCGAACCGGTGGTCTGCAAGGGGGACCCGGACGAGGAGGCGCTCCGTGCGGTGGACGATCTCGCGGAAAGGATCGCCGCGAAGCACGCCGAAGCCGGATTGGCGTCATGACGAAGGCGGGCGCGAGGGGAGGCGAAGGGGCGGCAGAAATCGGGCGGGACGTTGCGGTCGCCCTTCTGGACGGACTGGTCGATCCGGTCCTCCTGGCGGACACGGATCATGTGATCCGCTACATGAACCGCGCGGCGATCGCGCACTATGCGGCGGGGGAGTCGCTTCTCGGAAGATCCCTTCTCGATTGTCACAACGAGCGCTCCCGGGCGGTGATGGCCGACGTGCTGGAGGCGTTTCTCGGCGGTCGCGAGGAGGAACGCCTCATCACCGACGACGGAAAAAGTCGCATATGGATGCGCGCCGTTCGAGACCGCGCGGGGCGGACGATCGGCTACTATGAGCGTTACGCGCCCCCTCTTTCGGGGGAAGGCGCGGCGCGAAGCGCGTCGGATTGGGTCGCGCGTCTCGGCCTCGCGCCGCATCCCGAGGGAGGCTGTTTTCGGGAAACCTGGCGTGCCGGCGAGACGATCGCCGCGGACGCGCTCCCGAAACGTTTCGGAGGCGATCGATCCCTCGGATCGGCGATTCTCTTCCTGATCGGACCGGGGGAACGCTCCCACCTCCACCGGCTCGCCGCGGACGAGGTGTGGCACCATTACGAAGGCGCCGATCTGGCGCTTCACCTGATCCACCCGGATCGTCGCCACGAGGAAATTCGGATCGGGCCGGGCGCGGAGCGTTTCCAGGCGACGGCGCCCGCCGGCGTCTGGTTCGGCGCTTTGCCGGTCGACCCGGAGTCGTATTCCCTCACGGGCTGCACCCTCGCCCCCGGTTTTCACTTCGAAGACTTCGAGATGGCCGGCCGCGCCCCCCTTCTCGCCGAGTACCCGGAGCATGCCGCGGTCATCGAAAAGTTGACTCGATGATCCGGCACCGAAAAACACCCTCGCCCCCCGCGAGGGGGGAGAGAAGCACGAACCCTCACCCCCGACTTCTCCCGCCGAATATATAAGCGGAAGAGGGAGAAGGGCGAAGCGTCCGATCGTTCCTGTCTCCAGTATTTCGAGGTCGCGGTTGGGGGGAGGTTTCGTACACGAGAGGTCCGGGCGCGTGGCGAGAGGCCGCTTTGGACGAGCCCCTTCCCGGTATTTCCTTTCTTTCGGTCGATAGGTCGCGGTCGGCGCCGGTTTCGTAACGAGATTCAGAAGGGCGAGGCGTCCGGT